>DDED01000067.1:0-12977 GCA_002336035.1 Cellvibrionales bacterium UBA1963 | reverse complement strand
CGTGGGGAAATATTGAAGCTGTATTCCCAGCTATTATTCAGCCTGAGCCCCCAGAATTTAAAATGCCTGTAAATATCAATGTCCCAGGCAGTGTATCCACCGGATTAAATGATAACAGTTCATCGTCGTTAGGATTGGTTTCAACCGATCAAAGCCTTAAATTGCCCTGTGCCTACCGTGACAAAGACGAGGCAAAAGATGACGATGACTGTGCTGAGACCGATTTAGAAGTATTAGCATCAAGCCTCATTCACTTCGATTTTGATTCGTCAGCGATTACCTTGGCCTCTCAAGATCGATTGAATCGTGTCGCTTCATTTATTCTTCAAGAGGATCGTTTTGATCGGGTAGTGCTTTCTGGTCATGCAGATAATGTCGGCACCATTGCTTATAACTTGGTGCTGTCAGCGCGAAGAACGACGTCAACTGCAGACTACTTAAAAGGTCAGGGCATTGCTCCCAGCGTATTTGAAACTCATGCGTTTGGTGAGTCTTTACCGGCAAAATCAAATGTAACTGACGCCGGTCGAGCCTATAACCGGCGCGTGCATGTTGAGCTTGAATAGCCCCTTTGACCCACAATAGATCCTTGTGGCCTGCGCGCAGTCAGTGAGCGTGGGTTGATTCCGCTAGTGTTTTCCCCTCCTGAGTAGCGTCTAATTATTTCAATCTAAAATGCGAACTGGTTGGCAGAAGTGATTGCCAGACGTTGAAGCGCCTGTCTTCTTGGCTAAACTTAAACATGAGACGATGAATACGCTTTAATTTCCTAGGATTTAATTAAAATGTTATATCTTTTAATGCCTTACCTTAAGTTAGTCAATACCTTGTTCGCTTTTTTTGCGGAAGCAAAACAGTGCTTATTCGTAGCACTAAGTCATGGCTACCATCGCTACTGCTCAATAAACAGTCTATTTAGCGCTCTTTTTAACAGTTCGCAATTCGATCAGATCCAGCGCTTACGTATCGCTTTTTTCAGTTCAGATTTTATGTTTTATCGAGTTAATAATGCCATTAAGCTTTGTCTTGTCGACGGCCAGCAGACGATGATCTATCACGCCACATTTGCTCAAAACAAGCCCGATACCTTCATCGAACTTCAGGCTTTCGCACAAGAAGCGGGTTGGGTCTTATTAGAAGACCGTCGTAAAGTCAGTGTCAAAGTTGATATCGATAGACGCCAACGCCTTGCGTTAGTGTCGATTAAGCTAGTTGCTTCAAGTATTTTTATGCACAACGTCTCGGTGGTTGCAAATGAAATAGCTGCTAAGGCTCAAGTTAGAGCGCAAATAGTTTATGCAAGCAGTATCCACGGCGAATCGTCAATAGTGAATCATTTAGGCCTTTTCAGCCAACATGAAATCAATACCGAAGGCTTGGAGGGCGCCACATCAGATCATCAACATTCTGATGATTCATTGTCGTTGCATGCGGATAATCACGATGAGGGCATGAGTGAATATTCTTCAGTTAAGTTCGATCAAGCTTTTCAATTGCTGTCAAAAAAATGGATAAAAAGTGCTAAAGATCCTATTTATCTTGCAGATGATATTCAGTCGATGGCAGCGTATATTGCTGCTCGCCCTGAAGCCTTTGAATTGTTAGTGGGCTTAAGTGATCAGCCTTGGTCAATACATTATAAAGCCGGTGATTTTCGTACAGAAGTGAAAGGCGGTCGATTCACCGTTAATCGGGTTAAAATCTATTTTGATAGTCGGTCTGCTGCGGTTTTTTCTTCGCACGCAAGTTGCCTAGAGGATGCGAGACAATGCATGGCAAGCCCTGTTGATGGTTTCTTGCATGAATTATTGCATGCTAAATTAGCGTTAACTGATACTCAAGAGTTCATTCGTATGGGTGGTATGAACACAACGTCGTACCCACATCGACATGAGAGAAAAGTGATCTCTCTAGAAAGAGAAATTTATCAAGCGATGTCATCACATGATCAGCAACCGCGGCCAAGTCGACGCAGCCATGTCGGACAATTGGTAGCCGCAAGCTGTGTCACTTGTATCGGCGTATAACATTTATTCCATGGCTTGTTTCAACAGTTGCTCGGTTTTTGATAACCACATTGCTTCCTGCTCTGACGATAATATGCCCTCATGGTAGCTTTGAACGATCCCTCTATGATCAAGCAACATTAGAATAGCTTGAGCTTCAGGGAGCTGCCAGTTTTTTCTGGTGAGTGCTTTTTTATCATTGACCATAATTGCTCTGGGGTGCAACAGCTTATTTTTTTTCAATTCCTTTTTGACAAAACCACCTAGCATACCAGGGATGTTGTCGCTAACAATAATGGTTGCTGAGTCAACATTCGTGTTAGCTTCAAAGCGGGCACTAAACTGATCAAGATAGCGTTTATTCAAATCGGCTGCTTTTTGTGACGCCGCTAAAACCTGCAAAAGAGTAACTTTTCCAGTCAGTTGATGTGAGGACCAATCGTTAAAAGTTGCTTTATTGTTGTTTAAAATAATCTCACCGTAACTTTTTATTGTTAGTTGCGGCAGGGCAGTTTGCAGTTCAATGGCAGACACGTACGTACAATAGGTCAGCATCAGAACGATAAACACGCCATGAGATGCCTTTTTTATGGGGCTAAAGAGCCGTGCTAATGACGCGATTGATGTTAAAAGTAGCTGCATAATGAAGGGCCTATCTCATTGATTAATTGTATCTTTTTATTGCATGCCTAATTCAATACCGTTAATGGCATTAGCCAAGTCGAAATCTCGCTGGCTAACACCGTGATATTCGTGTGTGGTTAATGTGATATCGACTTTGTTGTAGACATTGAACCACTCTGGGTGGTGATTGGCTTGTTCGGCTAAAATCGCAACTTGTTGCATGAATTTAAAGGCAAGGCTAAAGTCAGAAAATTTAAATCGTCGGACTAAGCCGGTCTCTTGAAGGTGCCAATCGGTTAATTGAGCGGCTTGAGAGTTGATTTCAGCTTCAGTTAATTGAGCATTTTGCATATCGGTTTATTCTCGGTTTATAGATAATGTTATTACTGTTCAGGACATTGAATTTTTTTCAATATTACACCGCTTTCGCAATGATCGGTATAGGGAAATTGGTCAAAGATAGCAAAATCTATGATTTGATGAGATTGCGATAACGCGCATAAATTGTCGTTCAGCGTCAACGGGTTGCAAGAAATATAAACAATCTTCTCAAATTGAGCAATTAGATGCAATGTCGCTTCATCGAGGCCTGCTCTTGGAGGGTCAACGAATACCGTTGAAAAATCATATTTTGGCAAGTCTATTCCCTCTAAACGCCTAAATGTGCGTTCTTCATTCAGTGCTGAGGTTGTTTCTTCAGCGCTTAGGCGAATAAATTTAATGTTCTTTACTTGATTAAGTTCACAGTTTTTAATGGCTATTTTAATACTTGATTTTGCAATTTCCGTTGCAATTACGTGCCGAAAAGACGCAGACAGTGGAATAGTAAAATTGCCGTTACCGCAATAGAGTTCAAGTAGATCGCGATCTTTTTGTTGATCTATCGCGTTGCAGACCCAGCTAATCATGTGTCGATTTATTGCGGCATTCGGTTGAGTAAAGCTATTCTCTTGCTGTAAATAATGAAACACCTTGCCGTCGATGTGAAGGCACTCATGAACATAATCACGTGATACGACGACCCGTTGTTTGCGTGCGCGGCCAATAATATGAATATTTAAGGTTTGCTCTAATATTAATGCTGCACGGTACCACTCGTCATCAAGTTGGCGATGGTAAATCAAGGTAATTAAGCACTCATCGCTGCAAGTAGTGAGAAACTCAAGTTGGAATAACTTGTGACTCAACACAGTGGATTCGTTAATGGCATCTAGCAAGGGTTGCATCAATACGGTCATGCGAGTTGAGCCGATAGGGTAGTGATCAACCCTTATGGGTTGCTTAGGATTGTGTTGTTCAAACATGGCATAAAAACAATGAGGTACGACAGTTTGCTTGTCATGCCATATTCTAAATTCTGCTCGCATTCTAAAATGAATGGCGGGCGATTCAAAAATATTTGGCTGAGGAGGCTTCAACGGGGCTAGCAACTCGCAAACCCAGCGTACTTTTTCATCCAATTGTTGCGAGTATTGGTTAGGATCAAAATTAATAGACGGTATGCTCATAAGTGCGTTTTTTTGATATTAATAAAGTAAGTTTTTCTGCGGGCAGCTAAGAACAGTAAATTTAACTGTGACAGGACTCTCGTCATCATAATAGATGTAAGAAATATTTTCAGGTTTAGAATGGCTAAATGATTGGCTTTTTAGTGCTGTTTTTTCTATGATAGAAAATAAATGGCTCTATCAATGTTAGTGTATCTTGAGGCAGGTAATCACCAATGAATGAGGTTTTAGTTACAGGCGGTGCAGGCTATATTGGCAGCCACAGTTGCGTTGAACTATTATTAGCTGGTTATGATGTCGTGGTAATTGATAACCTCAGTAACAGTGACACCCTAGCATTGGCAAGAGTTGAACAGATTACTGGCCGATCAGTTGTTTTCAAACAGGCCGATATTCGTGATCAAACGCAACTGGACCAGCTATTCAGTGAACATTCCTTTTTAGCAGTGATACATTTTGCAGGTTTAAAAGCGGTCGGTGAATCGGTAAAAGAACCGTTGAAATATTACGATAATAATATTTATGGCACACAAGTGTTGTTAGCTGTAATGCAAAAGCATCAGTTATTTAATCTTGTTTTCAGCTCCTCGGCAACAGTCTATGGTGACCCAAAGTCGGTGCCTATTACTGAAGAATTCCCACTTTCTGCGGTCAACCCTTATGGTCGCAGTAAGCTATTTATTGAAGATATGCTGCGTGATTTGGCCATTGCTGATGCTCGCTGGAACACAATTCTGCTTCGTTACTTTAATCCTGCTGGTGCTCACGAAAGCGGTTTGATCGGTGAAGATCCTAAAGATATTCCTAATAATCTTATGCCCTATATTTCACAGGTTGCTGTGAAAAAGCTTGAACGTTTATCGGTCTTTGGCAGTGACTATCCTACTCATGACGGCACGGGTGTGCGTGATTATATTCATGTTGTAGACTTAGCAAAAGGCCACGTTGCGGCATTAAGAAAGCTGGCGAGTGAGCCTGGTATCGTGGCCTATAACCTTGGTACTGGCATTGGTTACTCCGTGTTAGATATGGTGGCTGCTTTTGAAAAGGCGTGCGGACAGACTATTCCCTACCAATTGGTCGGTCGGCGCCCTGGTGACGCAGCGATTTGTTATGCTGACTCCTCGCTCGCAAAACATGAGTTAAATTGGCAAGCTGTTCTCGATTTAGAGACTATGGCAAGAGACGCATGGCGATGGCAGTCAAAAAATCCTAATGGTTACCACGGTCATTAATGCATGCGTTTTCGCGGTGTTAAATGTTAAACGTTTGATTGATTGTCGCAGCTCGATCTTTCCATAATTGCTTGGCAACCCGATACCCTGATTCAACGTCCTCTGCCAAGCCCATAGTTAACAGTGCTATTGCTGCAGTGGTTAACACGGTTTCTAAGCCTTGCTTGTTCGGTTTGCTATCATGCCAAAGAGCGATTAGAGAAGCGGTTTCAACGGGCAGTTCCTCCGGTTGAGTCACGATACGTTGAATTGTGTAACTGCCAGCCTGATGTTGATCAATGCAATTGACCTCTACGTTGGCAAAGGGTCTGCATTCGACTTCTCCACCTTCGCCTTTAAAAACCGCCGCATTTTTTTGATGGAGTAATAAAGCTGCTTGATGGTGAGTGCGGCTGTAGGAAGGATGAAACACACTCTGCAAGCTGGTGTCTGCACCGAGAGGGTTCAGTAAGCGAACCAAGGTGTGCACGGGAGACCGCAGACCTAGCAGGGGTTTGAGGTCAATGATGTGTTGCAATGCAGGACAGATCGTTTCAAGTGCTAGGTAGCTAAAGTTTTGCGTGTCTAATTGCCGTTGGCAATCGCTCCAGTTTGATGCGATGTGAATCCCTAATTCGTTTAAGACGGTTTCAGTATACAGTCGATTAGCGGTATGGCCTTTGCTACCATGCATAAAAACGCGGTGGCCTGACTGTGCAAGCAACAATGCGGTCAATATATACCAAGGTGGTTGCCGCTTTTTTCCAGCATAAGAGGGCCAATCGAGATCGGGTTGAACCATCTTGTGCGGAACATGTGAAGCTATCGATGCTTTACAGGCCATAACAAATCCTGCAATTTCTTCTGCCGATTCTTCTTTGACTCTAAGCACCATTAAAAAGGCGCCTAATTGAATCGGCTCAATGTCGCCTTTGAGAATATGATGCATTGCATCCATTGCTTCAGTCATTGTCAATGAACGTCGGCTGGTCTTACCCTTGCCGATAATACGGATGTATTGTGCAAAAGGATGTTCTGTGGGTATATGGCTCACACGTGTACTCAGCATAGAATGTGATAATTAGCCGCACTGTTGGTGTTTGCTTGCGGCACTTGTGCGGATGAATCAACGGCATAAAAAAACCCCGCATTGCGAGGTTTTTTTTTCAAACGTAGGTAAAGCTGCTAATCATCCATGGCACCCAATAAGTGCAACATTGAGGTGAAAAGGTTGACAATATTTAGGTACAGCGAAACAGTGGCTCGTATGTAATTGGTTTCACCGCCATTGATGATACGGCTGGTATCAAACAAAATAAGCCCTGACATGACCAGCACGATGCCGGCGGAAATAGCCAAAGACATTGCGGGTATTTGCAAGAAAATATTGGCAATAGAGCCAACAATCGCAACCAGTAAGCCGATCATTAAGAAGCCGCCCATAAAAGAAAAGTCTTTCTTAGTCGTTAAGGCATAACCTGACAAACCAAAGAAAACCAATGCAGTGCCGCCGAGCGCTTGCGATATTAATTGTGTGCCATTGGGCAAGGCTAAGTAATGATTTAACATTGGCCCTAGCGAGCCACCGATGAGTCCAGTAAAGGCGAATACGACCCAGATACCTTTACTCGAATTTTGAGTCCGCGGTAAGGCAAAGAAAATTAAGCCTAGCGCGCCTAGAGTCATCATTAATGAGGTGCCACGACCTATGTTCATGGCCATACAAAGCCCTGCCGATACGGCACTAAACATCAAAGTCATGGATAAAAGTAGGTAAGTATTGCGAAGAACTTTATTGGTTTCTATCGCTGAACCGATACCGACTTTTTGATTGTTAAACACTTTATCTTGCATTGTTGATTCTCCTTGGAGGTGGACATATTGCGTATAATTTTGAACGGGTTTTAAATACTCACGAACACACTTTAATCTTAGCACTGATACATCCAATAAGATGACATATCTTGATGAAGGTTCACCGTTGATTGCATTGTCGTAACGACTATGCCTAATAATACTCAATAGTGGCATAAAGGCAAGTGTATCTTTCATACAAAAAACATACAGAGATCAACAGTTTGTGTTGTGAGTAGGTCAAAGCGGCATAAATAATGTTTTTCTTTTGTCATTCCTCTGCGTTTATGAGCATCATAGTGAGAAATACTGATTACTACCATCACGAAACTAGCTATTTTTGTCAAAAATAGGGCACTATTGCTGTTATTCATGGGTCTTATTAGTACGGCCAAGGCTGTTATGGTGGTGCAGGTTTTTTCTCGCATTTATTTTTTTATAAGTTATTGATTAGGTTAAATTTTTACAAAGGTTTGCTATGTATTTTTTTCAGCGTTATTTAATTGTACAGTGGTTCATAAGCGTGCTTTTTGTTTCTATGTTTTCTGCTACCTCAGAAGCGTGGGTCGAGAGCGCAGCTGTTCAGCAACCGCATGTCAGTGTGAGCCTTGTGAGTGAAAAACCGTATTTAGTTGCTGGGGAAAATGCTCGATTTGCGTTAAAAATAGTACCGGATGAAGGTTGGCATACTTATTGGAAAAACCCAGGTGATACTGGCCTTGCAAGCCAACTAAGTTGGCAATTACCCAAAGGTTTTCGGGCCGGTGAGCTCGAGTGGCCAGTGCCTGAACGCATCGATTATCAAGGGGCAACTAATTATGGGTATCACGAAGAAACGTGGTTATTCACCAGTTTATCGATCCCACTAACAATGGATGATGAGCGTCAACTTCCCGTTGAGTTGACACTCAATGCGCTTGCCCAGTGGTTAGTCTGCAAAGAAATTTGTATTCCTGGTAGTGCTGATTTGTTTCTCAACGTGCCAGTTTACCCTCAAGCTTTACGTAAAGATAACGTGCAGTATGCAGAACCGAGTGAGCAACAACAAAGCACGTTTAATGAGCGCAGCCTTCTGTTGCCATCATTAATTCACAGCGCGCAAGCAAGTTATCGCATTGGTGATTTTTTAGAAATCAGTGTGCCGCTTAAGGACTTGCCTTTGATCAGTCATCCGCCGCAGGTTTTTTTAGGTAAGGCCGATGTGATTGATAACAGCAAAAGCCCGGTGGTTGAAGTGGTCGGTGATGACTTATTGATACGCGCCAACATTGATCCATATCTGGAAGCATCCCCTGGTCTGTTACCTGTGCTTCTAACGGGTTTGTCTTCAGGGTCAAGCAGTGTTCCCTTGGCGGTTGAGTTCGTTGCTCGCGAAGGAGAGCTATCGTCAGCAGTAAATGCGTTGCCGAACGTGATAAGTGGCAAGCGTCTTAATGCAGTCACTCCCTCCGAACAAACGACAGTGAGCCTTTTGTATGCCTTAGTATTAGCCTTAATGGGGGGCATTATACTCAATGCTATGCCCTGTGTTTTTCCGGTCTTATCGTTAAAAATTCTTAGTTTGGTCGAGTCGGGCAACCATTCATCATTGATTCGTCAACAACATGGCATTGCATACGCTGTTGGTGTGATATCAAGTTTTGTGCTTATTGCCGCAGTATTAATCATTTTACGATTTTTTGGTGAGCAGATTGGTTGGGGTTTTCAGCTGCAGTCACCTTGGTTTGTGGCATTTTTAGTTTATTTGTTATTTATCTTAGGTTTGTCCTTATCCGGTTTTATCGAGTTAGGCGGCTCACTGCAGAATGTTGGGTCGTCTCTAAATGTCGATAATAACCATTGGCGAGGTTCTTTTTTTACGGGGGTATTAGCAACGGTAGTCGCAACACCTTGCACAGCGCCTTTTATGGGTACGGCAATGGGTTTTGCGCTCAGTCAGTCGACCGTGGTGGCGCTAGTCATTTTTGCTGTCATGGGTTTCGGCTTAGCTTTGCCTTTTGTGGTCATCGCTTTTGTCCCAAGATTGGCGGCTTTATTGCCCAAGCCTGGTCAATGGATGGTGACGCTTAAGGAGCTGTTAGCCTTTCCAATATACCTCACTGTCGTGTGGTTATTATGGGTTTTCTCGCGTCAGGCCGGCGATGATGCTTTACCAATCTTGCTGTTAGGTCTCGTGATGTTGACCATGGCTGCTTGGCTTTATCGTCTACAGCAGAAACAAACGAAGAGTTCTTTCCTTTGGTTTTTTATGTTTCTTAGTTTAATTTTGGCTGCAATTGCCGCGGTTTACGCTGGCAGTATTCAACGATCAAAAGTGAACGATATCGGTGTGACAGAGCTTTTCAAACCTAATCACCATGAAACGGTTAATAACACAGCGATAAAACGCATAGGTGAGGCTGAAGTCTTTAACGCTCAGCAATTAGCGACGGCGCTTGCCAATGGTGAAGCCGTTTTCGTTAACATGACCGCCGATTGGTGTATTACCTGTAAGTTGAATGAGCGCATTGCTTTATCAACTGATACCGTCAAAAAGCTGTTTAAGACCGAGTCGGTTCGATATATGAAAGGCGATTGGACCAACAGTGATGCGGCGATTACGGCATATTTAGCTGAGTTCAATCGTAATGGCGTGCCTTTATACGTGTATTATGCGCCTGACACACCTCCCGATGTTCTGCCTCAAATTTTGACAGTAGGCATTATTCGAAATTATATTAAACCTGAGTAGTGTTTCCTAAGCTATTGATAAAAGTAACTTATTTTTTTAATTGATGCATTTAAAAAATAGCGCTTGTTGTTTTTTTAATCAGATGATAGCCTGTGGTTAGTCATTGATCTAGTTTGAGGTAAATGCCGTATAATCTATATAAAGGTGCGTCTTGTTTCTGATGCACTCATGCCCAACAAAAGGTCTAATATGTTCATTTCTTTTATCAGTCGTGTTGTTTTCTGTTCTGTTTGCTTAATTGGTTTTTCAGCATCAAGCCAAGCCGAGACGATTACCTTCAATGTGACCGCCTCCGGTGGCGCTTACTCCATTGATGGTGTCAGTCGCGCAGAATTGCAATTGACGGTGGGTAACACCTATGTGTTTACGGGTTTTCCTAATTTCCATCCACTGCGTTTATCGACAACCTCTAACGGCAGTTGGGGAAGCGGTGTTAACTATCAAAGTAATGTCACTACCACTCCGAGCAGTACCACTATCGTCGTGACAGAGGATACACCAAACTTGTTCTATTATTGTCAAAATCACTCGGGCATGGGATCCTCAATTACCATTTCAGAACCACTAGTTCAACCAACTATATTGAACATATCGACTGTTCCTGGTGCTTACTTGATTGACGGTAATACTAGACAAGAATTAACCCTGCTGCCTGGGAATACTTACACCTTCGACAACATCCCGTCGGGTCATCCACTGCTCCTTTCTACAACACACGATGGCACTCATAATGGAGGCTCGAGTTATACTGAAGGCGTTTTGGTGCAAAATAACTCCCTGACCATCAGTGTGACTGAAAATACTCCACCTTTGTATTACTATTGCGAGTATCACTCTGGAATGGGATCAGCTATAAACATACCCTCCACAGATAACTTAGTAAATTACTCTGTTACTGATGCTGGAGGTGCCTATTACATTGATGGGGCAATACGTGAAGATTTATTTTTTGAAGTCGGAAAAACCTATGTTTTTAATGATTTAGTTTCAAGTCATCCATTGCTTTTATCCACTGTTGACAAGGGGACACATGTGGGTGGTACCGTTTACACCGACAGAGTTACATCAACCGGAGACAGCCTAGCCATCACTATTGGTGAAGATACACCAGACTTATTTTATTTCTGCGAGTACCATGCCAATATGGGTGCCTCAATTAGTATTGTCTCTGAAGACAACGTCCCAATGATGGGGGTAGGAGGCATGCTGGCTTTTGGTTTGTTGTTAACGGCTATCTTCAGGCAGGTTAATCGGCGGATAATATAATCCGCCGAGTTTTTAACTGATGCGCGTTTAGCCACCATAAGCCTTAGCCACTTCTTCTATAAGCGCTTTGATGCGATTGCGCCCGTAGCCTAATAAAGCGGCTTGTTCTGGGTCAGGCTCATAACTCACGGTGGCACCTGGGCCAGCAAACATAATGACATTAGGCAGCATTGGGTGGTCATCGTCTGAAACAGATAATTCCGTTGGATTGCCCACCACGCTGAACCAAATTTCTAAATAGTCCTTCCAGCTGTAATTTTCATCGCCAATTAGATAAGGTTTACCCGACTCCCCTTTGAGTAAAGCCCCTAAAATAGCCTCTGAAACAGACTCAGAACTAATATGGTTAGTACCGCCCTCGGGTGCGAAAATAGGCGCGCCGTCAATGTTGCCTTTAGCGTACTGTACCAATCCGCCAAGATGAGGAATGTCCAGCCCTGGTAAGTGACCTAAAACAAACGGTGCATTCAAGCTGCAGACATTAAAGTGTTCATCACTCATGGCCAAAACAGCGGTATCGGTTAAATGCCGTGAACGCACATAAGCGCACTCATCAATACGGTGCGGCGCTATCGTGGGATAAAAACTGCCGATATACACGCAGCGCTTGATACCAGCGGCTTTAGCAGCGGCGAAGAAGCGGGGAACAGCCTCGGTGTTCGCTTTGGTGTAGAAGTCTTCGGGGGTCACTGATCCATCGTAGGGCAAGTAGCGCACATCGACGGCCGCGGCAAAGACTAAGCTGTCAAAGCCTGCCAGTCTGCCATCAGCACAGTCATCTTCGATATAATTGGTTTCAATAAAGTCAAAGTCACTTAAGGCATTGGCTGTGGGTCGATTGCGCGACATAATAGTCACCGAATGGCCGGCCTGTTTTAAAAAAAGTGCGGCATTACCGCCTACCATGCCGGTTCCACCGACGACTAAAATGTTCATTGCGTGCCTCAATTGGTTAGTTGATGTGTCTGTTAAATTTATGACTGGTCGAGTTTGTTCTTTTTTCGTATAACTAAGACGATAAGTTAGCTAATAATATACATTGGTTATTTGGTAGGTATTGTCGACTGATTCGTCCCATTGATTCAAGTGCGGCTAATTACAATTCTCTTAATAATAGGAAGTCTTTAAATAATGGAAAATTTAACTTTTTTGCTCAGTGGTCTAGTAATCGGCATCATCTTATTCCACACGGCGGTGATTGCGCCAACGGTCTTTAAACGTTTAAGCTTAGATGATGCGGGGTCGTTTTTACGAACAGTGTTTCCAAAGTTCTTTGTTTTTATTAGTGGTGTAAGCTTTCTTAACGTAGCCGTAGCTGGCTTTTTTTCTCAATGGAGCATAGCGGCAGTGGCTGGCATTAGTGGCGTGCTAATGGTCATCGCTTATGGTTTGATTCCCATGACGAATCGCAGTCGTGATGAAGGACAAGAACAGCGCTTTAAGCAATTACATACCGTGAGTGTATTATTGACTGTATCGGTATTGTTAATGAATCTGGCGGTGGTTTTTCTTTAGCTGTGTTGAGCTCTTGATAACCGCAAGTTTTTTTTGCGTGTGGCGAGGCAAGTGACTAAGGCGGCTAACAAGACGGCAAACTGGCTTGGCAGTGTCGGCACGTTGACCAGTTCTGTCGCCTGATTAATTAACACCAAATGATCATCCCACACGATCGGATTTGACCGTGAAGAAACGTTCCTGATTGGCAGGCTATTAAACGGGCTGCCTGCATTGATGATCTCTAAATCAGCGATGGCATCAGCGATGTCCATACCAC
>DDED01000204.1:6275-17325 GCA_002336035.1 Cellvibrionales bacterium UBA1963 | reverse complement strand
TGCGATTATGCAGTTATCCACGCTGGCAGTTAACATAAAGAAGCTATTAAGGGGCTTATGCTAAATTATTTTAGCCAGGAGTTATTAAGTGCGGGTATGGGCGGTAGCAAACCAAAAAGGTGGCGTAGGCAAAACAACGAGCACAGTTTGTTTGGCGGGCTTGTTGGCGGAGCAAGGTCACAAAGTTTTAGTCATCGATTTAGATCCTCACGGTTCTCTTACGAGCTACTTTGGTTATGATCCGGATTCATTAACCAGCAGTACGTATCAACTTTTTCAGGGTGAAGAAACGGCGACTAAAGACAGTATCCTTTCTTTGGTTGTGGATACCTCAGTACCTGGCTTATCGTTAATTCCGACTTCACCGGCATTAGCGACCGTCGAGCGTCAGATGACAGGCAAAGATGGCATGGGCCTTCGTGTTGGAAAAGCGATGAACGTCATTAACGCAGAATTTGATTATGTATTGCTCGATTGCCCACCCGTTCTTGGTGTGTTAATGATCAATGCACTAGCCGCTTGTGAGCGTTTATTGGTGCCCGTCCAAACAGAATTTTTAGCACTTAAAGGCCTCGAACGTATGACTAGGACGATGCAAATGATTCAGAAAGCTAGGCCGCAGCCACTGACATTTACTATTGTGCCGACAATGTTCGACCGCCGAACACAAGCGTCCACTTCTTCTTTAAATACCTTGCGTAAGCAGTACGCTGAAAACTTATGGCGATCAACGATTCCCGTCGATACCAAGCTACGTGACGCCAGTCGATTAGGTAAGGTTCCATCCCAGCATGATCCAGATGGACGCGCAGTCAGGGCTTATCGGCAACTGGTCAATTTTATTTTGTCAGAAGACCAGAAAGCATTAGAAAAGCAAACATCAGAGCAATTAACCGCGTAAATTAAGCTCGCTGTAAGGTCCTAATTTTGCATACTGAAACTTCAGATTCTCTTAATTATTCTGCTTCCGATCAAACGGTGCAGTCGTATATTGACAGCTTAATGTTGGACTCTGGCATGTCTAATGCTGCCAGTAAAATACGGCCTCAAGCGTCCGCTCCCGATACTCAGAGCTTAGAACCCGCTTCTAAACAATCCTCTCGATTTATTAAGCAGCTAGAATTAGCACAACGAAACACTTCAAAATCAAAAGTAGGTCAACCGTCCGAGAGTGTTCAGCAAATACCGCACTGGGCCATGTCTTCATTCAAGTGCTTATCGTTCAAAGTGGCAGGTCTTAAATTAGCGGTGCCTGCAAGATTTATTCGTTCAATGGAATTATTAGAGTTAGAGCCTATTAATTTAGCTTCAAATGATGAAGACGCTCCGGCTAATAGCCTAGTTTTAGGGGTTGCATTAATTCCCAATGCAGAGCAAGCCTTAGTCTCCACTCAGATTGTAGACACCGCTAAAGTCGTGATGCCCGAGCGATATGATGCATCAATGACTGAGGCATATCGGCATGTACTCACATTTCACCATTGTGCCTGGGCACTGGCCATCGATTCGTCGGGTGGTGAACTTCAACTTGCCTCCAAGCAGGTTCGTTGGCGAAGTGCTCATACTCGTCGAGAGTGGCTTGCCGGAACAGTCGTCGATAAGATGTGTGCATTGATCGATATTGATGTACTTGATCGTCAGATGTTAGCTAATGCTGTTCTGCAAGGTCACGATTAGATGGCTATTCCTTTAAATACACTTTTTTGGCCTTTTATTTTGATCTTCACTGCGTTGGTTATTGTGGTTTATTTTTTTATTCTGCAAAGAACCCATCGCGAGCAATTATTGCATTTAGAGTCAGAGGTCAAGCAATTAAGGTCCTCCTTGGCTATATTTGATGATGGCTCCCAAGGCATTGGTCGGCGATTGGTGGCGGCTGAAAAACAATTAAAATCCGTCCTTTCTGATCAATCCCAGATGAAGCAGCAGGCCAGTCAGCAGATATACACTGAAGCGGCTGAATTGGTGGCCGCCGGCCTCTCGATTGATCAAATCCTGTCCAAGAGTGACATATCTCGAGCGGAAGTCGAGCTCATGGTTCTCTTGAGAGACAAGCCTTAGCAGTGATCGAGTCGCTCGCTAGGGATGCCTGTCACCGTGATCTGCCAAGTTGGTTGATCCTTTGATAAACTCTCGGTTTCAATGCCTGTTCTGTGTAACAAAAACCGGTTCTAAAGCTTTGCGAATGGTCTTGGCTGTGGTATAAAGACGCGCCTGTTTATTGACGCACGGTAACTTTTGCCATTCGATCCATAAGCGGGATGCTTTTTAACCAGTTATTCGGCGGTTCTGACGGTCATTTTTCTGTCTAGAAAGCATAATGTTATGAAACTATTACTAATGTCGCACGCACATCGTCACATTGCTCAGGGTGCAGGTAACCATACGCTGTTTAGCTTCGGGTTAGTTGTTGGGTCAATGGGGTGAGCGGAGGCCTAACCCGAACGAAAGGAAAATATTATGTCTATCACAGTTAGTATGCGTGAGTTACTTCAAACTGGCGCTCATTTTGGTCATCAAACTCGCTATTGGAACCCTAAGATGGCACCTTATATATTTGGTGCTAGAAACAAGATTCATATTATCAATCTTGAGCAGACAGTCCCTGCACTCAATGAAGCATTGGCATTCGTTGAACGTCTATCGGCAAGCAAGAATAAAGTTCTGTTTGTCGGCACCAAGCGTGCAGCAGGTAAAATCATTAAAGAGGAGGCTGAGCGATGCAATATGCCTTATGTAAGCCACCGTTGGTTAGGCGGTATGTTAACCAACTATAAAACGATTAGAGCATCGATTAAACGTTACAGAGAGCTTGCGGCGCAAGAAAAAGATGGCACGTTCGATCTCTTAACAAAAAAAGAAGCGTTGATGCGCCGTCGTATGAAAGACAAGTTAGAGAAAAGTATTGGCGGCATAAAAGACATGGGCGGTTTGCCAGATGCACTTTTTGTCATCGACGTTGATCATGAGCGTATAGCTATTACTGAAGCTAACAAATTGGGTATTCCTGTTATCGGTGTAGTGGACAGCAACAGTAATCCTGATGGCGTTGATTATGTCATTCCAGGCAATGATGATGCTATTCGAGCGGTTAAGTTATACGTCTCAAAAATAGCGGATGCTTGCTCGTCAACTGATTCTGTAACAGCAGAACTTGCGGCTAAAGATGAATTCGTTGAAGAGGCAGGTGACGCATCTGCTCCTGCAAGTGAGTAACTGAAAAGCTAAATTATTGTGTTTAGTTATTGGGTTGAGTCATTAAATGTTTAATTGGTGACAAAAAGGGAGTTTCACTCCCTTTTTTGTCAATCAGCTGCCTGCGTTTCAATGAGTGTTTAAACTTCCAGTCAGCAACTTTTTGTAACTTTTTGTAGAATATAATTCATTTGGAGGACAGTTGTGATGGCTATTTCGGCATCCATGGTTAAAGAATTACGCGATCGGACAGGTTTGGGTATGATGGAGTGTAAAAAAGCACTTGCTGAAGCCGGTGGTGACATTGAAGTTGCTATAGAAGATTTGCGTAAATCAAGCGGTATGAAGGCAGCTAAAAAAGCTGGTCGAACAGCTGCTGAAGGAACGGTATCAATAAAGTTGGCCGATGACCATTCAGTTGGAGTTTTACTCGAAGTCAATAGTGAAACCGATTTTGTTGCGCGTGATGAAAATTTTCTCGGTTTTGTGGGCACCGTAATTGATGCTGTATTTGCCACTAAAAACACAGACATTGACAGCCTGATGTCGGGCGTCCTAGAGACGCAAAGAGAAGCGTTAGTGCAAAAGATTGGAGAGAACATTTCTGTTCGACGGGCTACGATTGTTGAGGGTGAGAATGTTGATGGTTACGTGCACAGTAATGGTAAAATAGCAGTGCTCGTGAGCTTGACTGCCGGTGACTCAGTCTTGGCTAAAGATATCGCTATGCATGTTGCTGCTGTTAACCCCCAAGTGGCTAAACCAGAAGATATGGACCCAGAGCTTCTTGAGAAAGAACGTGCTATTTATGTAGCGCAAGCGGAAGACAGTGGTAAACCACCCGAGATAATTAGCAAGATGGTTGAAGGTCGAGTGCGTAAATTTTTAGCAGAGAGTTCGCTTGTAGAGCAGCCTTTTGTAAAAGATCCAGATTTAAAGGTTGGCCAACTGTTGAAAAACGGTTCGGCAGATATTAACAGCTTTTATCGTTATGAAGTGGGCGACGGTATCGAGAAAGAAGAGGTTGATTTTGCCGCAGAAGTTGCGGCTCAGGTCAAAAATTCTTCATAAAAAAAGGCGCTTAGCGCCTTTTTTTATGTCTGATAACTTTTTCCAGGCACAGATATGATAATTTAGCTGATTTTCACTGGGTAAAGGGGAGATAGAAGTGAGTACTCTAAATGATAGAAAGTACAAACGTGTATTGATTAAGCTTAGCGGTGAGGCACTCCAAGGTGAGGGTGAATTCGGCATTGATCCGCGTGTCTTGGATCGCATGGCTCTTGAAATTGGTCAATTGGTTGGCATTGGTGTTCAGGTGGGCTTGGTTATTGGTGGGGGTAATCTCTTTCGGGGTGCAGAATTGAGTAAGGCCGGACTGGACCGTGTCACGGGTGATCATATGGGTATGTTAGCTACGACGATGAATGCCCTCGCCATGAGAGATGCTTTAGAGCGATCGAATATTCCAACCACTGCTATGTCGGCTATACCGATGAGCGGTGTCGTTGATCGCTATGACAGAAGATCGGCGATACGGTGTTTGGAGCAGGGCGATGTGGTCATTTTTTCAGCAGGCACAGGCAATCCTTTTTTTACCACTGATTCTGCTGCGGCGTTACGAGCGATAGAAACCGATGCTGAATTGATGATAAAGGCTACAAAGGTTGACGGCGTTTATGATTCGGATCCAATGAAAAATCCTTCTGCGGTTAAATTTGATACGCTCACCTATGATGAAGTCCTTGATCGTAAGTTGGCGGTTATGGATCTAACTGCGATTTGTCTTTGTCGAGACCATAATATGCCTGTACGGGTTTTTGAAATGGAAAAGACTGGCGCACTTGTGAATATTGTAGTGGGCGTTAACGAAGGCACATTGATACAATAACTCTTTAAAATAGAGACCTATTGTCACCTTTAGTGGGAGTTGCACATGTTAGACGAACTTAAACAGGACGCTGAAGAGCGAATGCAGAAAAGCGTCGAGGCGTTGGCAAGCGCATTCAATAAGATTAGGACTGGTCGAGCACACCCCAGTATTCTTGAGGGCGTCAGAGTCGATTATTATGGCTCCCTTACGCCTCTTAGTCAGGTTTCAAACGTGTCGGTCGAAGATGCTCGCATGTTGTCAGTAACACCTTGGGAAAAACACATGGTGCCTGATATTGAAAAGGCTATAATGAAGTCAGACTTAGGCCTTAACCCCGTCACTGCGGGAGCCGTCATCAGAGTCCCTATGCCAGCGTTAACCGAAGAAACGCGTAAAGGGTATATCAAGCAAGCACGAAAAGAAGCCGAAATCTCGCGTGTTTCAGCAAGAAACATTCGACGCGACGTATTGGCCGATATAAAGGAATTGCAAAAAGGAAAAGATATTTCGGAAGATCAAGAACGAAAAGCTCAAGATGACATTCAAAAAATCACTGATAAATACACTGCAAAAATGGATGAGGCGTTAAAAATCAAAGAATCTGACCTCATGGAAATATAGTTATCAGTAGATGCTTCTATGCTTATGAAATTAATAGTTGAAAAAATTGCTCTTTATGGGCTCAAAATTAAAGATTGGTTTGATGGTACTAAGCCACGAGCATTAATCCATTCCCGATCACCGAAACACGTCGCTATTATTATGGACGGGAATAATCGTTGGGCTAAAAAAAGGGCGCTACCAGGCTTTGCTGGGCATCAGGCTGGGGTTGACGCAATTAGGAGCGTTCTTCAAGCGTGCAATGACACGGAGATAGAAGCTCTAACCTTATTTGCTTTTAGTAGTGAAAATTGGGATCGACCTAAAGATGAGGTCAGTTCGTTAATGTCATTATTTTTGACGTATCTACAAAAAGAGATAAGTTCATTGCATGAGCAGAAAGTACGCCTTCGTTTTATTGGTCGACGGGATCGTTTTTCTAATGAAATTTGTCAAAAAATGGAGTACGCAGAGTCATTGACTCTTCATAATGCTGGTAAGACTTTAGTCTTAGCGGTTGATTTTGGTGGTCGTTGGGATATTTCGAATGCTGTCGCAACGATGGCCAGCGATATAACCTCTGGTCAGGTTCAACTTGACGATGTCACTGAATTAACATTGAGTCGTTATTTATCATTGAGTGATCTCCCGGATGTTGATCTTTGTATTCGAACGGGTGGTGAATGCCGAATTAGTAATTTTTTGCTTTGGCAGTTATCTTACTCAGAACTTTATTTTACCGACTGCTTATGGCCTGATTTCAATGAGATTCAATTTAGAAAGGCCTTGTTAGAATTTTCTTTGCGGCAACGACGTTTCGGCTTGTCTGCTGAACAAGTACTGCCAATAAACGACATGCCTTGCGAGTCAAGCCTCAGCGATCTGTCAGCTGATGACACTAAGCATTCCTCTGCTGGGCAATAATATGCTTTTTTCAAGGATAATAACGGCGATTGTCTTAGTTTCATTTTTTGTTGCTGTTTTGTTTACTGTTTCTTCTGATTATTTTAATTTATGCGTAGCTGCGGTTATTTTAATGGCAGGGTGGGAATGGTCGTCGTTGTCTGAATTAACATCGATGCGTGCTAGATGTCTCTATCAAGCATTGCTAATCTCAGCGATGGTGACTGTCGCTTTTTATGCGGGTATCATTTTCGGTAGCCCGGCATTAGTTAACATTGATATTTTTCTATTTTGGTTTTTTTCCGTTTCAATTATTTTTTGGCTATTGGCTTTGTTGTTGGTCATTACGCACCCGCGACTCAGCGTTATAATGCATAGCCGTTATTTTCGCTTATTAATCGGCCTGCTTGTTCTGACTTCGGCTTGGTTAGGGTTAAGTTTTTTACGGAATCATTCTGAGGGTATATTCTGGGTTTTGTATGTTGTTGCCGTTGTTGCTTCGGCCGATATTGGCGCGTATTTTTTTGGAAAGCAATTTGGTAAGACCAAGCTTGCTTCTCAAGTAAGCCCAGGAAAATCATGGGAAGGTTTAGCCGGTGGTTTGCTGTTATCGCAGTTACTGGTTTTACTGATGGTAGGCATCAATGCACAGGTTCACTTTATGGCGCTACCAAACGTGCAGACTTTATTGCTAGTAACATTCTTGATTGCGACTGTTTCCGCGCTTGGTGATTTATTTGAAAGTATTCTTAAACGTATTGCTGGTATAAAAGATAGCGGAACCATACTGCCAGGGCATGGTGGTGTGCTTGATCGAATCGATGGACTGACATCTGCAGTGCCTATTTTTTCTTTTGTTTTTTTACTCCTAGCCTGGTGAATTGCATTGAGCCAATTTAATGATCAGCATCTAGCCGTTAATGGCCAAGCTTCAGGTATGGCGAGAGGTTCAGTCGCTATACTTGGAAGCACAGGTTCCATCGGTCAGAGTACTTTAGCTGTCTTGGCTGCACACCCTGATCGTTACCATGTGTATGCATTGTCAGCAAATACTCGGGCTGACTTGTTACTTGAGCAGTGTTTAACATGGAGGCCTAATTTTGCTGTTATAAATGATTCAACCCAGGCCTCATGGTTGGCTGCCGCCTTAAAAGAGGGTGGTTCAAGCACTGAATTATTGGTCGGTGATGAAGGTCTCGATGCGATAGCTTCTGATTCAAATGTCGATATTGTCATGGCTGCCATTGTTGGTTCGGCTGGATTGCAGTCGACATTAGCGGCTGTTTGTGCGGGTAAGAAAGTTTTATTAGCGAATAAAGAATCACTGGTTATGGCTGGGCCTTTATTCATGGCGGCGGTCAAAGCGTCTCAGGCTACTTTGCTACCAATCGACAGTGAGCATAATGCTATTTTTCAATGCTTGCCTCAATCAAAATTCAGTGAGTCGCCTGAACAGATAAATTATGATGAGATTAAGAAGATTTTACTGACGGGTTCCGGCGGTCCTTTTAGAACGCTGCCCTTAGATCAATTTTCTCAAATTACACCAGAGCAAGCTTGCCGTCATCCAAATTGGTCAATGGGGCGCAAAATTTCTGTTGATTCTGCTTCGATGATGAATAAGGGGCTAGAGTTAATTGAGGCTTGTTATTTGTTTGACTGTAACCCATCAGTCATTGAGGTTTTGGTTCATCCACAGAGTATTATCCACTCAATGGTCGAGTACGTTGATGGTTCTGTGATTGCTCAGATGGGGCAGCCAGACATGAGAACCCCTATTGCGCATGCTTTAGCATGGCCGCAGCGCATTGATTCTGGGGTTCAAAGTTTAGATTGGCGGCAAATGAATGCACTGAGTTTTGAAGCTCCCGATTTAGAGCGTTTTCCAAGTATAAGAATTGCAAGAGAGGTGGCTAACGACACCACTAGTGCATCCATTATATTTAATGCGGCTAATGAAATTGCGGTTCAAGCGTTTCTTGATATTAAGTTAAGCTTTTTGAATATTACTTGCGTGGTTGAGGAGTCATTGTTAAAAATACCTAGTTCGGAACCAAGCTCGCTTATTGATATCAAAGAGGTTGACGCAGAAGCTCGTCGCTATGCAGCATCTTTGATAGATAGCCTATGATGGTTATTAAGAATTCTTTTTTGACTGCGTACAACTTGGCATAGAGAGGTTTTTAGTGAGTTTTTCACTGGTCGGATTCTTCATATTAACCTTGACAATATTGGTATTTGTCCATGAGTTTGGTCATTTTTGGGTGGCGCGTCGCTGCGGTGTTAAGGTGTTGGCTTTTTCAATTGGTTTTGGTCCCGTGCTTTTTCGTAAAGTAGATCGCTATGAAACAGAATGGTGTGTCTCTGCGTTACCATTAGGTGGCTACGTAAAAATGCTTGATAATCGTGAATCAGCAGTAGCCGAAGACTCACTCAGTGAGTGTTTTAATGTTCAGCCTGCATGGTCGAAAGCGGCCATTGTGGCGGCCGGTCCTCTGGCTAATTTTTTATTGGCGATATTTCTTTACAGTGTTATTAGCATGATAGGGGTAACGCATAAAGTTCCCGTTGTTGGTGAAGTTAGGCCTGACTCCCCCGCGTTTTATGCTGGTTTTGAGCGAGGTCAGCGAATTATTGCGATTAACGGCGAGAAGGTAAAAAGTGTTTATGATTTAAATTTACAGTTGGCTGGGCAGATAGGTGAGACAGGTAATTTATCATTTGATCTTAAAGCCGATGAAGACGATGCTTTTCGTTCGGTGAGTTTGCCAATTAAGACTTGGCTTAAGACGCAGCAACGTCCAGACTTTTATCATGCGTTAGGCTTTCAACCTTACTTTCCTGATTCCCCAGTCGTAATAGCCGAGGTGTTAGAGCAGAGCGTAGCAAGCAAGGCTGGTATACGAGCCGACGATACGATTATTGCTATCAATGATACCAGCGTTAAGCATTGGCCTGACGCCATTAATATGGTGTCAACACGTTCTGGAGAAACGCTTCGTATTGAGTTATTGCGTGATGACACTACGATTGAGTTAACGTTAATAGCGGACACCGTCAAAAATGATGTGGGCGCCTCCGTCGGTCGAATTGGCGTGAGAGCTAAACCGGTGGATTGGCCAAGTCATTTATTAGTGGTTGAGCGTTTTTCCTTATTTGAAGCCATTCATCAAGGCTTTATTCAAACTATTGAGATGATCAGTTTCACAGTAATTTCAATGAAAAAACTGGTACTTGGGCTTATTTCTCCTTCCAATCTGGGCGGTCCGATATCCATTGCTAAAATGGCATCGGCTTCAGCAAGTTCAGGTTTTGTTCCTTTTTTGAGCTTTTTAGGCTTGTTATCGGTGAGTTTAGGGGTTTTAAACCTACTGCCTGTTCCTGCGCTTGATGGCGGTCAATTACTGACCATTTCTGCAGAAGCCCTGTTGAATCGACCCTTGCCAGATTGGTTTTTATTGTGGTTTCAACAGCTCGGTTTATTGTTAATTTTGAGTATAATGATACTGGCAATATTTAATGATATTAAACATTTTTAGGTTGAAATAATTTGTCTTTTTTAAGCGGTACATACTTTGCCTTGAAGAAATCGATTGATTCCCTCAGGGCCTACCCATTGCGTCGGTCAGCGGCTACTCAAAACTGTAGCGGTCGGCTGTTGACTTATTTGCTAATTCTTTGGTGTGGGTTTGTTCAGGGTCAAGAGATTCGTGACATTCGGATCGAAGGCTTGCAACGAGTCACGGCAGAGTCTGTTTTTTCTGTGTTGCCTTTTGCTATTGGTGATTCGATCACCACTCAGAATACTGCAGATTTAACACGAGCTATTTTTTCGACCGGTAACTTTCAAAATATTGAAGTGGGCCTTGATGGCAACGTTCTTATTTTGAAGTTAGAAGAAAGGCCTTCTATTAGTGAGATTAACATAGAAGGCAATAAGGCTATTGAGACAGAAGCTTTGCTAGAAGGGTTAGAAGGACAGGGTATGGCGGAGGGCCGAGTATTTCGCCGTGCAACTTTAGAAGGTATGCGACGAGAGCTGGCGCGTCAATATGGATCGCAGGGTCGGTATGATTCAGAAATCACTACCGATATTGTTCCCAAACCACGAAATCGTGTTGCGGTTGATATTTTAATTGATGAGGGTAGCGTTGCGAAAATTGCCCAGATCAATGTGGTTGGGAATAAAGATTATGATGATCAGCAAATACTAGATCTCATGGAGTTAAAAGATCGCGGTTTACTGAACAGTATTAAGGGTAAGAAAAAATATGCCCGAGAAAAACTTTCAGGTGATCTTGAGACGATCAACGACTTCTATCTCAACCGAGGTTATATTCAGTTTCGGTTGAAGGCCGCACAGGTTTCAGTTGATCCCAATAAAGATGCTGTTTATGTGACAGTAAATATTGATGAGGGCGATCAGTATAGAGTTAATAATGTTGAATTGGCGGGTGACGTAAAGGACCAAGCCGATAC
>DDED01000204.1:0-5954 GCA_002336035.1 Cellvibrionales bacterium UBA1963 | reverse complement strand
AAGCCGATACCTTAGAGCGAGTTTTCTTATTGCCAAAAGGATCAATATTCTCGCAGGCTATGGTCACTCGAACCGAAGAAATCATGAAGCGGGTGATGGGCAATGAAGGTTATGCGTTTGCTGAAATCAATAGTATTCCAAAAGTCAATGAAGATGATAAGACCGTAGACGTTACTTTTTTTGTTGAGCCAGGAAAGCGGACGTATGTAAGACGCATAGAATTTGAAGGGAATTATAAAACTGCCGATGAGGTGCTACGTCGAGAAATGCGTCAGTTAGAGGCCGGTCTTGCTTCAACAGAGTTGATTGAGCTATCTCGAAAACGGCTTGAGCGACTAGGTTTTTTTAAAGGGGCAACAGTCGAGACGCCGGCAGTCCCTGGAGCTGATGATCTGATCGATGTTAATTTTGGCGTTGAAGAGCAATCTTCAGGCAGTATCTCCGCCTCTTTAGGTTATTCTCAAGACGTGGGAATGATATTTGGCGCAGACTTCCAACAAAATAATTTTCTTGGCACGGGTAAACAAGTTGGGATTCAAGCGAATAGAAGTCGATTCCGCACCACTTATGGCATTAACTACGTCAACCCCTATTACACCGAAGATGGCGTTAGCCGTGGATTCAGCCTATTTTTTAGTGAAACTAATTTTGATGAAATTAATATAGCCAGTTACAGCACTAACCGATTCGGTGGCTCGGTTATTTTTGGTTATCCTATTAATGAAACACAATCTTTGCGCTTTAGTGTTGGCTTCACTGAAACTGAAATTGAAACAGGCGACTATGCCGTACAAGAAATTGTGCGAACACCAAGCCCTAATCTTTTGCAGCCGGGTTTGGCGTACTATCTTGATTTGGCCAACGTTAGTGCAACAAGTAAATTTTCATCCGGAGATATTCTTCAACCCGGTGTGGATATAAATCTTACAACGGCGGAGTTATTTGAGTTTAACGACAATGAAAAAGGGTTTGTCGATGAGCATGGTGATAGTTTTGGTGTGTTTTTACTGAATGCTAGTTGGCGCGAGTCGACACTGAATAGAGGTATTCTTGCAAATCGCGGCCATTCAAACAGCCTTTCTATTGAGGCAACTGCGCCGGGTGGTGATGTTGAATACTTGAAGCTAAGTTATGATGGTCAAATCTTTTTCCCCTTAGGTCCTTTTACACTTCGTCTTAATGGCGAACTGGGCTATGGCACGGGATATGGAAATACGGATCAACTCCCTTTCTTTGAAAACTATTTAGCCGGCGGTTTCGGTTCTGTAAGAGGTTATGAGAGTAATAGTTTAGGGCCAAGAAGTTCATCCTCAAGAAGCTATGATTTACGTCAAGCTTTTATAGGGCCTAATACAACGCTACCCATTTATCTTCTTGGCTCTGATGGTCAGATCGTCACAACTGGCTTTGATCCTGATCCAGAGCCCTTTGGTGGAAATATTTTATTGCAAGGCAGTATGGAGTTGATATTTCCACTGCCTTTCCTAGAAGATCAGCGCTCGGTAAGATCGGTCTTGTTTTATGACTTTGGTAATGTATTTTCTGATCATTGCAGAGACACCCAAAGAAATTGTACTGATTTTGAAATGTCTGAGTTGCGAACCTCTGCAGGTATTGCGATCACTTGGCTGTCAGGCTTTGGGCCCTTGTCATTTAGTTTTGGATTTCCGCTTGAGTTCGGTCCTTATGATGAACGAGAGTCATTTCAGTTTTCTTTAGGTCGTGCGTTTTAATTATTAGTGTTTAATTTATGGAGAATTTCAGTGAAAAATTATTACCTCTCAACCCGTTATGTGCCGCAATTGTTGAATTTTTTAGTCGTGACTTTTTGCGTGACATTGTGTTCTTTTGTTTCCGCTCAAGCCGATTCGACTGCGGCAGAAAAAATTGCTGTGGTCGATGTGCAACTTGCTGTATTGCAAACTGAGCGAGCTCAAGCTCAGCTATCTGAGCTAAAAGAACAAGACGACTTTAAAAAGAATTTAAAGGCGGTCAGTGATATCGAAGTTGAGTTAAAAGCAATGGTTGAGACTTACCAAAAAGATCGCGCAGTGATGAGTGCCCAAAAGCGTGCCGAAGAAGAAAAGCGGATTGTCGAAAAACAAAAAGATGGCAATTATATTGCAACAAAGCTCCAGCAATCTCGAAAGGAATGGGCTGAGTTAGCGATGGAAGCGCAAGCAAAAAACTTAACACGTGTTTTGCAAAATCTCGTTGAAGAGCAAGGTATTGGCTTACTGCTTCGTGCTGACGGCGGCGTTGTTTTGCATGCCGGACCTCCCTATGATATTTCTCTACAGGTCACAGAGCGACTTAATCAGATTAAATAATTGTCTTCTCAGGTAAGAGCCCTGCAATGAACATTGAGCCAGAAAAGCCGTATCCCATTTATACTTTGTATGAAATAGCAGAGCTGCTTGGCGCTGTGCTCAAAGTCAGCAACGAAAGCGATAATGATATTCGCATAGTAGGTCTGGCTAGCCTTACTTCAGCATCAGACAATAGGGTGTCATTTTTAGCTAACTCAAAATATCGATCACAGTTAGCTTCAACTGCAGCAGCTGCAGTGATTTTGTCAGATGATGACGCGCTTTTTTCACCTGTTGCGTGTCTCATTCACGAGGATCCTTATTTAGCTTATGCTAAGTTAAGTCATTACTTTAATCCTCGACCGAAGGCAGTGATCGGCATTCATCCTTCTGCGGTAATCGCTAGCAACGTTAAAATAGGCGATAACGTTTCTATTGGGCCAGGCGTTGTAATACTCGATCATGTATTCATTGGCGATAACGTTGTTATCTCGTCAAATAGTGTGGTTGAGAGCGCGGTGACTATCGGTGATGATGTGACTTTAATGCCAAATGTAACACTTAATTTTGGTGTTAAAATCGGTAATGAAGTCATTATTCAGTCGGGTTCAGTCATTGGTGCGGACGGTTTTGGTTATGCGCCATTGGCTTCATTGTCTGAGCCTCATGCTTGGCAAAAGATCGCTCATTGTGGATCTGTGGTCATTGGAGACCGAGTTGAAATCGGTGCAAACACGACGATTGATCGAGGCGTGCTGGACGATACCTTGATAGCTAGCGATGTTATTATTGATAATCAAGTGCACATTGCTCATAACGTTTCCATAGGTTCAGGCACAGCCATTGCCGGTTGTACGGGTATTGCAGGCAGTACTACGATTGGAGAAGATTGTCGAATTGCTGGGGGAGTTGGGATTACCGGTCATATTAGTATTGCTGACGGAGTATCAATTTTAAGTATGACGCGCGTAACTCGATCAATTAAGCAGGCGGGTACCTTTGCATCGGGCACCAGTATGCAGACGGTCACTAAATGGCGTAAAAGTGCTGCTCGATTAAATCAACTTGATGAATTACATAAGCGTGTGAAAGCTTTAGAGAGCCAAAAATAATAGAGAGGGAGGTGCTGTTAAATGATACCTAAGGACGTTTCTTCTGTGATGCATATCGATGAGATAAAAGAATATTTGCCTCATCGCTACCCTTTTTTACTCATTGATCGAGTCATTTCACTTGAATTGAATCAATCGATTGAAGCGATAAAGAATGTATCGATCAACGAGCCTTTTTTTGCAGGGCATTTTCCGCAATTGTCTGTTATGCCTGGGGTATTAATTATTGAGGCAATGGCGCAGGCTGCCGGCATTTTAGGGTTTAAAACATTAGGAAAGAAACCCCGTGACGGTTCACTTTATTTATTTGCTGGCGCTGATAATGTCAGATTTAAACAATCGGTAGTGCCGGGTGACCAGCTTATTTTAAAAGTTTCAGTCATTTCTAGTCGTTCTAGATTATGGAAGTTTGATTGTCGAGCAGAGGTTGACGCCAAGTTAGCAGCTAGTGCGACTATTTTGTGCATTGATAAAGATATTGCCTATGATTCATAGCTCAGCAATTATTGATAGTAGCGCAATCTTACACCCGTCGGTTACTGTCGGGCCGTGGACGATTATTGGTGCCAACGTGGTTATTGGTGAGGGGAGTAGTATTGCCTCGCATTGCGTTATTAAGGGGCCGACAACGCTAGGTAAAGACTGTCAAGTCTATCAGTTTTCTACTATTGGTGAGGCAACTCCCGACTTAAAGTATCAAAACGAACCCACAACGTTGACCATCGGTGATAATAATATTTTTCGTGAAGGCGTCACTGTTCATCGAGGCACGGTGCAAGATCGAGGAGACACTCGCATTGGAAGCCATAACCTTTTCATGGCTTATGTGCATGTCGGGCATGATTGCGTTATCGGTGACCATTGTATTTTAGTTAACAATGTTGCCCTAGCAGGTCATGTGCAAATGGACGATTGGGCCATTATTGGTGGCTATACTGGCGTCCATCAACACTGTCGTTTAGGCGCCCATAGTTACGTTGGCACGATGTCAAAAATCTCTCAAGATGTGCCTGCCTACGTACTCGCGGATGGTCGACCTGCAGCACCTAAAATGATTAATGTCGAGGGTCTTCGACGACGTGATTTTTCTGCCGAGCAAATCAAAGTCTTACAACAGGCCTATAAGTTGCTATACCGAAAAAATCTTAATTTAGCTGATGCGTTAGTCAAGCTTAAAGTCCTTGCTATCGATCATTCTTGCATCAATACCTTGGTTGAGTCTGTTGAAGGCTCGTCTAGGGGTATTATTCGTCGTTAGAGACAGTCCTGGTTTATCAGGTCTTAAGTCTTAAAAGTTGAGCGGTAATGTCAGAGACAAAAAAGCCAATGCTAATAGCTATTGTTGCCGGTGAAGTTTCTGGTGATATATTGGGTGCGGGTTTAATTAGTCAATTAAGGATTCACTTTCCTAGCGCAACGTTTGTTGGCCTCGGTGGTTCGCAAATGAAGGCTCAGGGTTTCCAAAGCCTGGGTGATATGGAGCTATTATCGGTAATGGGGCTCATTGAGCCGTTAAAACGTTTGCCGCAATTACTGTCGTTAAGAAAAAAACTCTATCATTATTTTCTTGATGTTGGTCCGGCCGTATTTATTGGAATTGACTCTCCAGATTTTAACTTACCACTGGCAAAAAAAATGAAGAGGGCCGGTGTGCTGAGTTGTCAGTACGTTTGCCCTTCAGTGTGGGCATGGCGACAAGGGCGGGTCAACACCATCCGTCAGTGTGTCGACCACGTATTGACATTGCTGCCTTTTGAACAGCAGTTTCTCAGCCGTTTTGACATTGATTCTACTTTTGTGGGGCATCCACTGGCAGATCAATTGTTGGTTGCTGAGGTATCAGATTTAATAAATAAAGATAATGTCAATGCACCTTTATTAAGCGCACTCCATCCAAAACACAGAACAGACAAATTAGTCTGTGTTATGCCAGGCAGTCGATCCTCTGAGGTCAATCAGCTTTTACCGATCTTTATTGCTACGATGCGTCGCCTAATTTTGGCCATTCCAGCGATTAAATTTATCATTCCGGCGGCTTCCGACACGCTTTATGATTACATACAATTCAATCTATCTGAGGCCAATGTCGGCGAATTGGCGGATAACATTCATGTGGTTAATGGGCAGTCGCAGAACTGTATGGCTATTTCAGATACGGTGCTGTTGGCCTCAGGAACAGCCACACTAGAAGCGGCGCTATTGGCTAAGCCCATGGTGGTTGCCTACAAAATGTCTGTGTTTTCTTATGCAATAATTTCACGGATGGTGAATACTGAATACGTCGCCTTGCCGAACCTACTGACTCGCCAACCTCATGTCCCCGAGTTTATTCAACAAGCGGCTACACCTGATGCGCTGGCATCAGCGTTGTTCAGATTATTAACTGATGCCTCTTTGTATCAAGAGACTGTTGAGGCATTCACTGAACTGACTGAGCAGTTGTCTCAAAATGCGGACCACACAGCAGCTATGACTGTTGCACAACTAATTAAAAGCACTCATTAGCTGTTTTTTTTATTTTCATGCCCTCATA
>DDED01000173.1 GCA_002336035.1 Cellvibrionales bacterium UBA1963 | reverse complement strand
CGAAGTCGATAACATCGTGTTTAGACCTACACTGAAGCCGGCTTAGGCTCAAGAACCGAGGTATTCGCCATCGCTATTGCTAACCAAGCCGACTCTAATTGCTTGAGAACACCAATGGCTTCTTCAAGTGCTTGAAGATCATGATGCACATTCGCATCGGTTAGGCGCTGAGTCACGTAGTAATAAAGCTCCGTTAAATTTTTAGCCAATTCACCGTCCCCGGCATCAGGGTCGACACTGTCCAACAGACCGCCCACAATACCAATGGCCTGAGTCAGCGCTTCACCTTTAGCAGCAATATCATTACGCTGTAAGCATCCTTTAGCAACCGCAAGTTTCTCTAACGCACCATTAAATAACATCGCAACTAAACGATGTGGATCAGCATCAACAACTCCTGTCTGTGTATCGATCGATTTATATTGCTGATCTTGCGGTAAATTATTCATATTTCTCACCTTAATATTAATCTGTTATACCCATCTTACAGGTTATATTTTATCGCCCAATAAAGACCCTCTTATGAACGCCTTTACTAATCGTTATTTTGCTTGCCGATTGATTGCAATTGCTTCAATAAAAAATCACCTTGAGAATTCAAATTTGAAACCAGTAAATCCAATGAGGCGAATCGTGCTTTTAAATTTTCTTCATAACTTAATAACCGTGACTCTTGCACTATGCGCTGATCATTTATTCGCTCAAGATCAGCATTTAAACCTGTGGTACGAATATCGATTAATCCTTCGTCACTTCCCGCTCCCAAAAACTTTGATAACATTGACTGCAAAACCACAAATACTCCTTGCTCTGGTTGGCTATTGTTATCGATAGCTGCCGGTGATGATTGATACGTTAATGTCGATGCACTATCAACTAAATTGTCGATTTCAAATTCAAAAGCATATTCATCACCTGATTCAATTGAGCGTATAATTATCTGTGGGAAATTCAAGCCAGATTCATTTGAAACAAACTCAATCGATGCAGTAATGAAGTCGTTATCAGCAGCGTTATTAATCGCATCACGAACACCTTCAACAGTATTGTTACCTAGCGCCGTACTTATTGATATATCAAACTCACTTGATGCGTTCTTAAATGTCATTTCACCTTCAGGAACGACTTCGTCAAGTAAGCCATAAACAGGGCTTTTATATTCATGAGGCCGGTTTGAACTGGTATCATCTCTCGCTAATAAATCTATGACACCCTCGAAGTTTTCGGCCAATGCGTTTTTTAATAACGCCTCATCCAACGATAAATTACCTTCCCGATCAAGCCGGACACCTATGTTACTTAAACTTTGCACACCCTCAGGCAAATATTTGAATTGCGAAAATATTGTGTTTCGCATCTGCGAATTCAAACTTCGAACTAAGGAGTCACCCACCAATAAGCCCGCGCTTTTATCCCCAGTACCGGCATTACCTAAATCATTAAGTGACTGAGTTAATGTATTAAATCCTTTGATAAAACTGTTTAATGACTCAGAAATGGCTTGGGAATTCTCACTGATGGTTGCAGTTTCAGTTTGACTGGTGAGGGCCGTAACCGTCACCGAGACACCCTCGACGACCTCTTTAAATAAGTTGCCTGACTTTGAACTAATGATTTGCTGATTAACCATTAACTCAGCATTCGCAGCGGCCTTAGATTGGGTGAGATTGGACGTCTCGCCGGCAAGGCTGTTAAAGGCAAGCTGAGATAAGCCTAATGAATTGTCGTTATCTCCATCGTCATCGCTGACAGTAATCGTCAGTTGCTGGTCTGTTCCAACATCTGCGGCTGTTATGACTAACACGGGGCCAGCATCTGCGTTCACCACTGCAGCTTGTATCCCTGGGTTGTCTTTAGCCGCATTAATGGCGAACGCAATGTTATTTAATGAACTATTATCGCTGCTTATTGAAACAGTAAATTGATCACCCTTATTATTTGAAACAGTGAGTACGCCGCCACCAATATCGATATTGCTACTGCTTAGTGCAACATTGGAAGCGTCGACTAATTGTGAACCCGTGAGTGATTGTCGCTGGCCAAGATTATTCACTTCAAGAAACAAAGTGCCAAGCGTGGCCGTTGACGTCGCTGACACGCTAAAAGCCTTATTGTTAGAAGAGTGGGCACTGCGAGTTTGAATATTCTCAATATCAGCTAGGCCATTCATACTGTTTTTAAATAACGACACACTGCTTTTTAATAAGCCGTAAGCGGAGACTTTCTCCGTGGCATTCGCCTCCTTGCTTTTCAGTGGCGCAGAAAACTGTTGCCGCTCATTTTTGACCAACGTGTCTAAAAGCTTTTGAAGCTCTAAACCGGAACCCACTCCTAACGAAGAAATATTTGTCATAGCAACCTGCAATTATTGTGTATTCGCACCACTAAACGTTAACATCCAATAAAAGACCGACATCTTGACGAATCTCTTCCTGTAAATGAAGCAAGCTTTGTGCCAATTCACGAAGGTCTCTGCTCGGAATCTCCTTAAGAACATGGCCTGTCTCAGCATCCCTCACAATAATAAAAATATCACCGCTCTTTTGATCAATAGAAAAGCTTAAAGAGTGCTGACCTAACATCACTTGCTGCAATTGACCAATAAGTTTACGCGCTTCTTTATTAGAATTCGATGACTGCGATGGGTTAGCCGACAGCGGCAAAAGCTTGCCGCTGTTCGGCGATAAAATAGGAGACTTTTGGTCCTGACGCTCACTCGCTACAAAGTTACTCCGCCCCTGCAAGGAGGATAAGTGATGAATCAATGGATCCATACAAACACCTCGTCAATCTTAAACCCCATTTTAACGATTAAAAGCACATACCTCATCACGTTTTAATCGCTAAATGGTACGGTCTTTACTGCAGCAAACTGAGTACTTGCTGAGGAATAGCATTCGCTTGCGCAAGAATAGCGATACCGGCCTGTTGTAAGATTTGATTGCGCGTTAAATTAGCTGTTTCAGCGGCAAAATCTGCGTCTTGAATACGACTTCTAGCTGCTGAAGCATTTTCAGACACCCCCTGCAAATTAGAGATAGTTGATTGCAATCGATTTTGTACCGCACCAATACCTGCTCGCATTGAGTCAAGAGTACGAATCGCTGAATCAACGACCGATATCGCTGCTTGCGCACCATTTTGAGAACCCACTGTTAGCATATCAATCGAAGCTAAGTTTGAGGTCAAATCTGCTGAGACAGTGCCATCAACGCCAGAAAGATTAAACGCAAGACTCGACTCGACTCGCACTTGACCGGCAATGCGTGTTGAATCAGCACCGTTGGCGGTAAGCGTTCGTTGAGTCCCTGAGGACGCGGTGTCATCAAAATTTCGCGCTATCAAATCGACAGTGGCACCACCAGCGAAATCTAAAATACTGATATCGTCGCCAGCTTCATTAATAAGCGTTATTGCATCGCCCTCTGCTCGGGCAACGATACCCGTGGTTGCTGACTGCTGGTTAATCGCCGTTGCCAAACCTTGTAAATCACTGGTGTCAGAAATATTCGCGCTCACATTAACCGAGGTTGTACCCGTGCCATTGAGCTTAAAACTAACGACCCCTGCTTGCCCAAGATTATCGAGTACCGCCACGGTACGCGCCTCTGCTGAAACGCTCGTCACGCCTTCCTTCGCGTTAATTGAGCCCGCAATACTGCGCGCACTGTCGCCAGCACTGTACGATACGGAGGCCGTGCCAATGTTACCAATCACGTCAAAAGTACTGCCCGTTACGCCATTCGGCGGCGTTGAAGCAGCCGGCGCTACAACTTCCCCTAAGACCGATCCATCTAGATCAATTCGGTTAGCGCCAATATCCCTCGAGGTTGCTGCACGCAACGACACACTAATCGTCTGATTGGCTTGCGCACCAACTTGAAAAGTTTCAGTACCAAAGGACCCGTCTAACAATAATCGATTGCCAAAA
>DDED01000211.1 GCA_002336035.1 Cellvibrionales bacterium UBA1963 | reverse complement strand
TGGGATTTTCAACCCTCTGTCTGTGACTCACCCAATATGATTGATAAGGCCTACGCTAACGGTGTACCTATGGGCGGCAAGCTGCTCGCTAATGACAACATCACAAACACACAGCCACGGTTGTTAATTAGCGCGCAAAAAGACGCCATTAATGGCGCCTCTAATTTACAGAAGCTGCAAATTATTAAAGGCTGGGTCGATGATCAAGGTCGACTTAATGAACATGTTTATGATGTGGCGGGAGATGCTGAAACGATTGGCTCGGTGAATACCAACAGCTGCCAACCCCTAGTCTCTGGCTATGAGCAACTGTGTGCCGTCTGGCAAGACCCGCAATTTGACCCCGCGTTAGACGCAGTCTATTACGGGCGAGTGGTCGAAAATCCAAGCTGTCGATGGAGTACTTATGACTGCCTTTCGTTGCCGGCCGACCAGCAACCTTTGGCTTGCAATAACCCGACGATCCCCAAAACCATTCAAGAACGGGCTTGGACCTCACCCATTTGGTATTTAACGTACTGAGGAAATAATTCAATTAAGCCAACAGCAGAGAATTAAAAGTCTAGCCTAAAGCCAAACTCAGCAATATCTGAGTTAGTCAGGCTTGAGGAAGAAAATGATAACGACAAACTGTCAGTCAGATAATAATAAGCTGATAATGCAAAATACGTATCCCGACTGCTAAACTCGCTATCAACAACTACTTGGCTTCCCATGAATGAGGCTGTTGTTACCGCCTCTAAATCTACATCTAAATGAATTAAATCGACGTTTAATTCAAATTTGTCATTTACCTTATTATGAATGCCCGCTGAAAAAGAATACCCCGACTGCTCAGAACTTAATAGCGCCAATTCTTCTGAGCCTGCAATCTCAAAATTTATGGATAGATCCTCTATATCAGCTTCTGTATAGGCAAAACTCACAACCATATCAGTGTCTTGATCTAACTGAAAATGATAGCCAATGCCAATTTTATGGCTGACGTGCTCCGCATTTGAGTCATCATAAAAATTACCTTCATTGTATTTAGCCATTAGAAAGAAATCTTTAGTTAATGCAAAGTTAACCAATAAATTGAGTGACTTACTGTCATTTGAATCGTCTATAGATTGTTTAACATAGGAAAAGCCAACATTGCTGTAAGATAATTTTGACGCTTGCGCCATAGAAACACTAAAAAAAAATATTGATATAAAATAACAGAGCTGTTTAAGCATAATAAATTCCCTTTTTTAATTGTTTGCCTATTTTTTATAAACGATATAGCTTATCTAACGAAAAGACAAAGACTTATTGTGATAATACTTTATTAATGAACCGTATTTAACCTACTCATCATCGTCTACTAATAAAAAAGTATAATACGCTCATTCAAAATATTGATCTTGTTGCCTTCATTAATTTAAATACAGCTCAGTGAAGGAGTTATAAGTAAAAATTAAAAGGAGCTGCAATTGAGCAACAAGAGGTAACAAAACTTACTATTGCTGAATTCTGGATGGCACGCGGACATCACCTAAAAAAAAGCTTAGTGACCCAACAGTTGACGAACAAACGTCTCACGCTGTCGATCGCTCAGCTGGCGTGCAGTGGTATACAACACATGCGAATCTGCATCCGCCGTTGACGATAATTGTATTCCCCAAAGCGAGGCAATTTCATTAGGTACGAGCGAATAGCGAAGGTCAATAATGCGCTGCGAATTCGTTGGGTCCAAGGCAATATAGCCATTGGAAAACCAACGAAAGCGTTCGATATCACGGGCCTGCTGCGAGTCTAAATCAAGCCAACTGAAATCCCGCGCGATATCCAGCTTTTCTGCTCTCTCGCCCATGTAGTGCTTAAGCTCACCTGCAACATGCAGAGCATCAACATAGTAGTAGCGATCGGTTTCGTAGACTGTTTTCCACAGCACGATATTGCCAAAGCTGGGCTTGGCTTCGAGCCTAACCGGCTGGTGGCCGCGCGACATGGCCAGCTCCCAACCAGCAGCTATCGCACGGTCACGCTGTATGGAACCAACAAGCGGATAAACCAGCGCCCAGATCAACGCCACTCGGGCAAAGCGCGCTTGTTTTTTTAGCGCTGCCATTAATACCCCCACCAGCAGCGGCAAGGTATATAAGGGATCAATAACCGACACGGTGTTCCAAGCAAAGCGCTCGCTACTGAATGGCCATAACAGCAGGGTCCCATAACTGGTACAGGCATCGAGCAATGCATGGGTCGCATAGCCCAACGTGGTATAGACGCAGCTTGCCAACAGCGTGAGTCCAAACCGCTTACCCAGCAAGTAATACAATAATGCGCCAACTATCACACCGCCAAAGGGAACAAAAAAGAGTGAGTGGGTAAACTGGCGATGGTATTCGAGAAACAGCAATGGATCGGTATTGGATCGAATCAAGACATCAAGATCCGGAGCCATACCCCCCAATACACCCAACAGCCCGGCAATGCCGAGTTGTTGTTTATTTCGCGTAAACGCCTGAGGCAGACTGGCGCCCAACACCCCTTGAGTCACTGGATCCATAGCGGTATTACCTGACCAACGGTTTTAATAGAGATAAGTTCCAGCGAATAGCGAAGACCGATAATACGCTGGAGATTCATGGGATCCAAGGCAATATAGCCAGTGGAAAACCAACGACAGTGTTTGATGTCGCGGGCCTGCTGCCAGTCTAAATCAAACTGGCTGATATCCCGCGCGATATCCAGCTTTTC
>DDED01000010.1 GCA_002336035.1 Cellvibrionales bacterium UBA1963 | reverse complement strand
TTTCTTTGTTGATTATTATCATCGCAGTCTTCACGGTCATTAGCCGTAAAGTCGGGTTTTACTGGCTGTTGAGTAAAATAGCGCGCATCGAAATTAGCGGTTGATTCAACCGTGGCAAGTTGTGATTGAAGCCAGAAATAGAGCCCGATGATAGTTATGGCCACAGTAACGATCAGGTAGCCAGTGATTTTTAAGCTAGTTTTTAGCATGCTAATCATCCCTTGCTCAGTCAGTTATGTTGAGCTTTATTGCTTATAGCAATGGTTTGTTATGCTCGACAGTTTAACTATTATCACAAATCATGTGGTTTTTTGTAGTAATGTGAAGCGATTGCAATTATAGCGATTGCTGGATGTTAATGACCTGAATGCTAGATGCTGTTGTGCTTAACTGGCTTGCTGATTTACCTTGTTTAAGTCTCCGTTGATATGTGGCAATGACAATAGTTTCTTATCCATCACGCGAAACCATAATGGTGGGCAGTAAGCCAGCATATACATACCATGATAGCCGATGGGCATTTGTGGGATTTGATCAAAATTGCGCAAACTTTGGTAGCGTCTGGTTGGGTTTGCATGATGATCTGAATGGCGCTGTAAATGAAACAGAATTATATTGCTAAAAATGAAATTAGCATTCCAAGAATGGTGTGGTTGGCACTTTTCATAGCGACCATTAGCAAGTTTTTCACGTTTTAAACCGTAATGTTCAATGTAGTTTGCTGAAGTTAAGATAAACCATGCGGAAATATTATGAAGTGTAAGAAAAGGCAGCATAACCCAGCCGAATAAATAAATGAGGCTACCCTGTAACAATGCGCTCAGTGTATATGACTGCAGTATGCTGTTGTCGGTTGACCAAAAAGACTTGCCTTCTCGAGGCAAGCGTTTCTTTTCCAATGTGAAACCACGAATAACACTGGTGGGTATTTCCCGCAATGCAAATGTGTAAATTGATTCGCCCATGCGCGCGCTGGATGGATCTTCTGGAGTGGCCACCCAGAGATGGTGGCCGCGATTATGTTCAACATAAAAATGACCATAAGCGGGTACCGCCAAAGTGATTTTTGCCAACATTTTTTCCAGCCCTGTGTTTTTATGGCCTAGCTCATGAGCAGTATTAATACTCATGCCGCTATAACCACCGGCCATTATGGCGAGTGCAAGCATCATGCTGGCAGACAGCGATTCAGTTCCAACGACCCATGCAATGGTAATGAGAGCCATAAAATGCACAGGTACCACAGCAATGGTTAGCCACCGGTAATACGTATCGTCTTCAAGTTGAGACACGATTGCTTCTGGTGGGCTGTTTTTATCTTCGCCAATGACGTAGTCGATCATAGGAATGATCACATAAGATAAGATCAGCGGCAGCGTTAGCATCCATACTTGGTCAAGGTGAAAATAAAGCGCAACTGCGGCCATTGGCATTGTGTGTAAAACGATCGACAGCGCCCATAAATAACGTTTGCGATCGCTGTAGGTAATATCGCCATCTTGATGGTGGTGAATGTATTCTCTAGCCACTTTACGCTCCTTTGTTGGTTTATGGGTGCATTTTAGGGCTTTAATAGGCTCTTGTGGCTGTCAAATACCCTCACTTTAGGTGTCTATTTCTGTCATATATACTGTCTTTTACCGTCATTTAAGGTAGCATGGTGACCAATAAAGAATGTGAACGTGAGAATAGTTATGCATCATTTTGTTCTGCCAATCTTAATTGATCTATTATCAGCCAAAGGGTTCGATGAGGCACAGTTATTTGAAGGCACTGGATTTGAGTCACTTGATGCCGCGATGCAACTGTCACTTTCTCCTATTCAGTTTGACAATCTTTGCGGCAATGCGGTCAAAGTCAGTCAAGACCCTTTGTTGGGTTTAAAAGCAGGCGCTAAGTTAGATATGGTTTCTTTGGGTATTTTAGGTTATGCCCTAATGAGTTGTGCCTCGGTGAATGACAGCCTGCGCTTATTATTACGGTACAGTAAAATGCTGTTACCCAGCGTTCAAGTGAGTTTATTTCCTAATGAAAAAAACCTTGCGATCATCGCAAAAGCACCCGAGTTACCCCCACTCCTTGAGCGGTTTTATGTTGATTCATTATTTTCAGGCATCATACATAATTTACGCATATTGACAGATCAGCAAGTGACTAATATTGTCCTCGAATTGCCTTACGATCCTCCCGAAAACATTCACCTTTATAGTGATGTTTTCGGTGAGCAGCTATTATTTAATGCTTCTCGTTATGCGCTAATGTTAGATAAACCGACTTTAAAAATGAGTTTGTCGAGTGCAAACCCCTCGGCCGAAGACGTGTTTCGTCGTGAGTGTGACCGTTTAATGGTTTCTGATGTGAATCTCGGCATTGTAAGCGAGCATGTCAAACAAATATTACTGTCAGCGCGCTTAGATTTTCCAAACTGTAAAACAGTGTCGGTGCGGTTACATATGAGTGAGAGCACTCTGCAGCGACGTTTAGCCAAAGAGGGCACTCGCTATCAAATCATACTAGACCAAGTTCGCTATACATTGGCTCGTGAATACTTACAGCAAACGTTGCTACCGGTTGGAGAAATTGGTTTTTTATTGGGTTACAGTAATGCTGCGAATTTTAGACGTTCGTTTAAGCGTTGGTCTGGCATGTCGCCAGCTCAATTGAGAACGTAGGCCGCGTGTTATATTTTTTGTTTTATAACTGAAAATATAACAGCCAATGAATCTTGAAATCAGTGCTATCAACTCCATTCGATCACACACTTGTGCGACTCTAATGTGAATTTATGTTCTGGGTCACATTCGACAGGTTAACAGACAATATTTAAAAAGATTTTTTCCACGTTAGCGAAAGCGTCTGAGATAAGCGATTAAATCTGCTCGTTGTTGTGGGTCTTTAACGCCTAAGCTCATCATGGTTGTTTCTGGAAACATGGTTTCAGTATTGGCCAGCCAGGCAAACAGTAGTTCTTCAGTCCAGACAAATTGAGCGGCTTTAAACGTTTCGGAGTAATCATCAAAGTCGGCTTGCTTACCTGCGATCTTGCCGAATATGGCGTGCAGATTAGGACCATTATGGTGGCCGACAATTTTTTCAGGGTAATGACAAGTTCGACATTGGGCGAACACTAATCGTCCTTTATCGATATCACCTGTGAGATCGGTTAATGACTCAGCTTTTGCACCAGTGAATAGGCTGAGATAAGCGATAGAGAGAATTACTGCGATTCTTATTCTGCAAATAAATCTGTTTATGGTTGTCGTCATTTCAATTGTCCTAATTTTAACTTTTATTTGCTGCTGCGTGTTGTCCCGCTTGGCGGCCGAAGAAAGTACAGTCGCCGACGGAAATTCCGCTGGCTATATAAGGCGAAGTAGGCAGTCCCGATGTATTTCTTCCTGCAGCGTAAAGACCCTCAATAATTTCACCCCAGACGTTAATGACTTGTGAGTCGGGTGTGGTTTGTAAGCCACCAAAGGTATGCGAACTGTACATGCTTTTATCCACCGACAAGTCATAAACTTTAAAGGGTGGCTTATCAATTGGCGAGAGGTATTTTTTTGACTTATGAAACATGGGGTCTTCGCCATTTTTGGCATGCTCGTTATAATAGTTCACGCTCATTTGAAGGCTGCCTAATGGAAAGCCTGCTTTTTGTTCGAGCTCCTCAATAGTGTTAGCCTCGGCGACTAACGGTTGGTTGTCAGCGCCTACAGGGCGATCACTGTCTTTATCGCAAATAAAATAAGCGATGCCGTCTTGTTTATAGGTGACGATATTACCCATCACTGCGTGGTAGCCTTCTTCTGAGGTCATGCGTTGCCCCATTTGGTTGACTGCGATTCCAGCAATGGTATTTTCGGGTGGGTAAATTGGGCCAATAGCGAACCCTTGATCCATTCTTAGAGCGGCAGCGCCGGCGCCCATGCCCATTTGGATACCAATGCCTAGATCACCAGCATTGGCCCACGGCACAGAACAATCATAAAGTTCAGGCGCATAGAGTTTAACCATATCACGGTTATGAATAAAACCGCCGCAAGCTAACACGATGCCGCGCTTAGCTTTGATGGCAACACGTTCGCCCTTGATGTCAACAATCATGCCGGTTACTCGGCCATCGGACTCAACCACTAAGCGATCACCAGTCACGCGTTTTTGGGTTTTTACTCCGAGTTTTTTTGCTGATGCCAGCAATGAGCGCATTAGGCGTTTGCCACCTTGGTGACCTTTTTCCCAGGGTACATGACCACGTGGCGCCGGTCTGCACTCTTCTCTCCATGGCCAGGCTTCCTCGCTACCTGAGTAATACAGTGAGGCTTCGTCAAAGCCTAGCCCTTTTCCATTGCTATACAGATTATTGTAGGGCACGCCGTTGTCGACTAACCAATCGAAGTGACCGACGCTTTGTTCACAATAGCGTTGAATTTTATCAAGATGGGGATGTTTTCGGCCTGAATTGGCTATGTAATGATACATTGATTCAACACTGTCTGAAAAACCTAAGGCTTTTTGCAGTGCGGTGCCTCCACCGGCATAAATGACCCCACCGGATAGGGCTGATGAACCCCCAAGCTTATTGAGCTTTTCAACAACTAACACCTCAGCTCCGCCTCTGCGAGCATCAATGGCTGCAGACACACCTGCGGCTCCTGATCCTGCGACTAGCACGTCGGTCACGATATCCCATTTTTTAATTGTTTGGCTATCAGTGGCAACGCGTGTGCCAGCATTGCTGTGTTGGCTTAAGGCGATACCAGCAGCACTAGTAGCGAGGGAAGCAAGAAGTGTGCGTCGATCGATGGCTTTATCAGACATGGTCGGTTTCCGTTTTATTATAATTGTTTGCTCATACAAGCATGGAATTGATTCTACTCGGATGATGGTGTTGTATTCTTAACATGTGGATAGAATTGCTCTTTAATCTGTTAAATTGTCAGCAGAATGATTATAGGGCTAGTTGCTGCAAATGCAAAATCTTGCAATGCATATTTCTTCGTGTTTTTTTTCGAATAAATGCATGGATGGCGATAAAAAATCGTTTTTTTATGATGTGTGACGGCATTGCTTGACATCGACCTTAACAAGACAGCCGATGGCCCGTGTTACGAACTGGCAAGAGTAGGACGTTTTGAGGCGTTTTTGTGTGATCATGAAACCGTACAACACAAACCAAGTATGTTAACTTGGACAGAACGAATTTGGTTAGGAATAACCCTCATTAAGAGCATCAAACTATGACAGAAGAAGTAAAACCATTCACCGCTAAGCAAGAAAAGTTTGGCCGATTTTTCATCAAAAAGATCGGCAGTTGGCAGGTTCGTGTTTATGAATGGACCAATGGCCGAGTGTGGAATACCTTTCTTGGCTCCCAAGTGGCCATTTTTTCTATTAAGGGTCGAAAAACGGGTAAGGTTCGTAAAACGCCCTTACTTTATCTACAAGACGGTGACAATGTAGTCGTTGTTGCGAGTCAAGGTGGCATGTCGACCTACCCAATTTGGTATAAGAACATGGTCGCTAATCCAGAAGTAGAATGTCAGATTGGTGGCAATAAAAAATCATATCGAGTACGGCGTGCCAGCGCTGAGGAAGAGACGCAGTTATGGCCACCGTTAGATGCCATGTACGAGGGTTATGCTGAATATCGGACGCGCATTGACGGTCGTCGTGAAGTGCCGGTTATGATTCTTGAGCCAATAAAATAACCTTACTGGCTGTGTCAGTTGAGTGGTGCCGCGTGACTTAGGACAAGGTGCCGCCATCAACACGAATATCTTCACCCGTTATGTGTTCGCCATCACTGGACGCTAGCATAGCGATGACGCTAGCAACGACTTCTGGGCCTCTTCTGCCTGTAGGTGACATGCAGCGATCCATTATTTTCATGTCGACATTTTTTGGAAAACTTGGGCTTGCCATTCCGGTGATGATATCGCCAGGACAAACACAGTTAGCTCTAACGCCTTGCTTACAGTATTCAATTGACATTGACTTTGTCATTGCCAATACCGCACCCTTTGATGCGGAATAAATTCCGGCCCAAGGCACGCCGGCTAGTGATGAAGTTGAGGCGGCATTAACGATATTGCCCTTACTTTTAATTAATTCAGGTAGGGTATGTTTGCAGACTAAAAAAGTACCGCCGACATTGACTTGCATAATTTTTTGAAAGTCTTCTAATCTTGTCTCATGCAGATGATCAAAGCGTAAAATACCTGCCATGTTACTGACATGGTTAATTTTTCCATAATGACTCATGCATTCAGCAACGGTATCGATGACGGCTTGCTCATCAGAAACGTCGCAAGTGTGGCCATAGGCTTTGCCGTTGGCTGCTTCAATCGTTGCAACCGTCTGCTGTAGGCCCTTGGCGTCAAGATCAACACAAAAAACAGCGGCTCCTTCGCTGGCAAGCCGAATAGCCGTGGCTTGGCCAATACCTGCAGCTGCACCGGTAATAAGTGCGACTTGATCATCAAAACGTGGCATAGCGTTCTCTCTAGTAAATTACAAGATTAATAGACCTTTTAATGGTCGCGGAAAGCATTCGATTATTCAAGCGAAAAATCGCTTCCTTAATAAAGCGTATAGATTCAGATTGTGTCAACTAAGCGATGACTAAACAGGCTCGTTGTGTGATTTAGCTACAGGATATAATGCTAATTAAGGGCGGTATTTTTTGATGATATCAAGATAAGGTTGGCTATATCGATGGGTGGATATCAGTTCGCTGAAGCTTTGATTGCGAGAATCGCAGGCATCAAGGTTACCGTTATCAGCGACGAAAAATTCCACGAAGCTATCGAAATCTTCAATGCGCATACTTTGATAGGCTTTCACCAGTTTATGGTGATCACCGTTTTCACCGCTCGGTGGCTGTAGGCTTAAAAATTCTCGAATACGCTCCTCTCCCCAAACAGGGTCGATGACTTTTTCTTTATCTTTTTTGATTGACATAATAGCCCTTAAAGTTGAGTGCTAAAAAAATTATATTACGTTGAATATTGTTCACTACGTGCTATTAATTGGTCATTAAAAAGCTGACCTAGTTATTGAGCTTTTTTGCAAGAATTTGATTCACTTGACCTGGATTGGCTTGCCCCTTAGACACCTTCATAACTTGGCCGACAAAGAAACCAATTAACTTTTTCTTTTTATCCGGTTCTGCTGCAAGGTATTGGGTAACTTGGTCGGCATTATTTTGAATAACTTCATCTACCATGGCTTCAATGGCACTGCTATCACTGACCTGTTTAAGCCCTTGAGCCTCAATGATGTCATCCGCGGTACCTTGGCCATCGACCATCATTTCAAACACGTTTTTAGCTATTTTTCCTGAAATGGTTTGGTCTTTAATGCGACTAATCAGTCCGGCAAGCTGTTCTGGACTGATTAATGACTTTTCAATGCTGATATCGTATTTGTTTAGGTAGGCCGATAACTCTCCCATCACCCAATTCGCTGACAATTTTGCGTCTTTACAAAAGCTAACAGTCGATTCAAAATAGTCTGCTGTTTGACGAAGTTCAGTAAGAATTGAGGCATCATAGGCAGATAATTCAAAGTCGCGTTTAAGCCGTTCAAATCGTTGCTCTGGTAGTTCTGGCATTGCATGTTTCAGTTCATCAATAGTGTCTTGATCAATAATCACTGGCAGTAAGTCTGGGCAGGGGAAATAGCGGTAGTCGTTAGCTTCTTCTTTGCTACGCATGCTGCGAGTTTCATTTTTCTCGCTGTCATATAGTCGCGTTTCCTGACGAATACTGCCTCCTGACTCTAAAATATCTTTTTGTCGTTCAACTTCAACGTGAATAGCTTTTTCGATAAAACGGAATGAGTTTAAATTTTTTATTTCGGCTCGAGTACCCAATTTTTCTTCACCGATGGGGCGTATAGACACGTTTGCGTCACAGCGTAAAGAGCCTTGTGACATATCGCCATCAGAAATATCTAAGTAGGTCACAAGCGCATGAACTTTTTTGAGAAAAGCAATCGCTTCCTCCGCTGAGCGAATATCTGGTTCTGAGACGATTTCGATCAACGGCGTGCCGGCACGGTTAAGGTCAATGCCTGTCATGCCTAAAAAGTCTTCATGCAGTGATTTACCAGCATCTTCTTCTAGGTGAGCGTGATGAATCCTAACTTTTTTGGTCTCATGGCTACCGGTGCAGGGTATAGTGATATACCCTTCGCCAACGATGGGTTTTTCTAACTGAGTGGTCTGATAACCCTTAGGTAAATCGGGGTAAAAATAATTTTTCCGTTCAAATACCGATGCTCGTTCAATATCAGCATTTATAGCAAGACCGAACATTACCGCACTTTTGAATGCTTCTTGATTGGCTACCGGCAACGTGCCAGGCAGAGCAAGATCAACTTCATCAGCCTGTGTGTTTGCATCGGCACCAAAGGCAGTTGATGAACTGCTAAATATTTTTGATTGTGTTGAGAGTTGAACGTGAACCTCTAGGCCAATCACTGTTTCCCATTGCATAAGCTGCTAACCCTTTAAAGACGTCGGTGTTGACGTGTGCCAATGTGTTGCTAATTGAAATTGATGAGCTACATTCAGTAATTTTTGCTCGGCGAAATAATTGCCAATTAATTGCATGCCTATTGGCATATTATCGAGTTGCCCTGCGGGCAGTGACATGGCAGGCAGACCAGCTAAATTGACCGCTATTGTATAAATGTCTTCTAAATACATGGCAACAGGGTCAGCTGTTTTTTCGCCGAATCTAAATGCTGTCGACGGCGCAGTAGGTCCAGCAATGATATCAACTTTTTCAAAGGCACGAACAAAATCTTCTTTGATTAATCGACGAATTTGTTGTGCTTTACGGTAATAGGCATCGTAGTAACCGGC
>DDED01000141.1 GCA_002336035.1 Cellvibrionales bacterium UBA1963 | reverse complement strand
GAGGCCGTCACCTGATAACCTAACTTAGCCAACAGCATGACGGCCACTGACCCTACGCCACCGGCAGCACCGGTGACTAAAATTGGCCCATGTTGGGGCGTAACGCCATGATCTTGAATCGCCATCACGCATAACATGGCGGTATAGCCTGCCGTTCCGATAGCCATGGCTTGCTCGGTAGTAAACACCGCGTCAAGTTTCACCAAGTAGTCAGCATTGACGCGTTGCTGTTGACTATAACCACCCCAGTGACTTTCTGACAGGCCATAGCCATTCACAATCACCCGATCACCGAGCTGATAACGGTTATCCGCAGACTCGAGTACTGTGCCAGCTAAATCAATACCCCCAACCATCGGCAATTGACGACAGACACGTCCCTTACCCGTTACCACCAGACCATCTTTGTAATTCAGTGATGAGTAATCGATCTTTATAAGGACACTTTCATCGGGCAAATCAGTACTACGTAAGGTTTCGATTGAACCAATGGTTTTTTGCTTGGCTGCGGTATCAGGGTTCTGATGAATAACAAATGCGTTGAATGTATCGGACATTATTAGCTCCTGTGATGTATGAAATAGTAAACTGACATTAGGCTATTGTTCTTGCCAGCGATTATCTCTTGGTGCATTCTACCATGAAGGGGTAACGTCTAAGACCCTTACTAACCGTTAATAATATTGTTTAAGTTCAGCGCGAGCCACTTGCCGGCGGTGAACGGCGTCAGGGCCATCAGCTAAACGCAAAGTTCTGGCAGACATATACATATCGGCTAATTCAAAATCTTGTCCCACGCCTGCCGCACCATGAATTTGTATGGCCTCATCAATTATCTTTAAGGTCATATTCGGCACAAACACTTTTATTTTTGATATCCATTCACGTGCGATTTTTGGCTCGCCATTATCAATCAAGTGAGCGGTTTGTAGGGTTAATAAACGAGCCATATCAATATCGATACGTGCGTTCGCAATAATATCGAAATTACTGCCAAGCTCCGCTAAAGGTTTACCAAAAGCAGTTCGTGTAGTGGCTCGACGACAGAGATATTCCAGAGCTTTTTCAGCAACGCCAATAGCTCGCATACAATGATGCACTCGCCCAGGCCCTAGCCGCCCTTGAGCAATCTCAAAGCCACGACCTTCGCCTAAAATGATATTGCTCGTTGGCACACGGACATCAGTGAAGCGTAAATGGTAGTGACCATGCGGCGCATCATCTTGTCTAAAGACATGCATTGGGCGAACTCGTTCTAATCCTTCGCTATCGAACGGCACCAAAATCTGTGAATGCTGGGCGTGTTTCGAGGCCTCGGGATTGGTTCTGACCATACAAATAAGCACTTTACAACGCGGGTCACCTGAACCGGAACACCAGGTCTTCTCGCCGTTAAGTACCCATTCATCACCGTCAAGAATTGCTGACATCGATATATTCGTGGCATCGCTTGAGGCAACATCAGGTTCAGTCATTGCAAATCCTGATCGGATCTCACCGTTAAGAAGCGGCTTCAACCATTGCTCTTTTTGTGACGCTGTTCCGTAACGAGCCAGTACTTCCATATTACCACTGTCAGGTGCGTTACAGTTCATAACTTCAGGCGCCAAGTGAGATTGACCAGTCACCTCGGCTATGTAGGCATACTCAACAGTATTGAGACCGCAACCACCGTTAAACTCTGTAAGGAAAAAATTCCATAACCCTTTTTCTCGCGCCCTCGCCTTAAGCGATTCAAGAATTTCAGTTTGTCTTTGCGTGAACTGCCAACGATCTCCCACATTGATCTCGGCAAGAAACTCATGATCTAGAGGTTTAACCTCAACGTCAACAAAATCAATGACTGAGGTCAAAATAGGTTTTAAACGCTCACTTACTGTAAAACTCATAGGTACTTACCTTTGACGATAAAAAACGAAAGCTTGCTTTTATAAATCAGACATAGCAATTAAATGCCGACAATGGTTGCACAACACATTAATCGCTACAGGAAATGTAGCGAAGCGTTGATCGCTTGTTTGACCATGATAATAGCGATAATAAATCTGCTGCAGTATGACTGCATTTCTAAAGTAACCATACACCGAGTAGAAATCAAAATGACTGATATCAATGCCCGTTTGCTCACCATAATAAGCAAGTAATTCTGCTCTGCTGGGCATACCCTCAACATAACTAGGTTGAATGGCCAGAGCTTTAAATTCTGAGGGATCATTTGCCTGAACCCAATAAGCAAGTGTGTTCGCTAAGTCCATTAATGGCTCACCCAATGCACTTATTTCCCAGTCTAAGACAGCCTTCACATTAAAAGGGTTGTTGGCGTCGACAATCATATTATCGATACGAAAATCACCGTGCAAAATAGACGGCTGATTTTCAACGGTTGGAAGCTTGTCCTCCAGCCATTCTCTCACATCAACAAAAGGAGCCATGTCGTCGGTAAGCGCCTGCTCGAAACGACTATTCCATCCTGCTATTTGACGACTAGCATACCCTTCAGGACGGCCGAAATCAGCTAAACCCAGAGCCGCATAATCAAGCTTATGCAACTCAATTAACTTATCAAACATCGCCATTCCAAGCTGATGATTCTGCTTGCGAGTGAACTGCCATTCAGGGGGTATCTCATTAGAAATGGAATAACCTTCCACTTTTTCCATCAAATAAAATTCGGAACCTAAAATTGATTCATCATCAGTATAAAAAAATGTCTCAGGAACTGCGGCAAAAGCAGGCTTGATTTTATTCATGATCGTGTATTCACGCGACATGCTATGAGCACTTTTGGCCTTAGTGCCCGGCGGCGGTCGACGTAAAACTATGCCTTTTTCAGGATATGCCAATAGATACGTTAAATTAGAGTTACCCCCTTTAAACTGGCGTAATATCGGTGTGCCAGATACGCCTTTAACATGCTGCTTAACGAGGTCATCAACCAGCTTTATATCGACCTGCTGCCCTTCACGAACATCAACTGTAGGATTGCGGTTAGTTATGTTGGCCATTCAATCTCTCAAATTTTAAAAGGTGTCTTTAATAAAAATTGACACTTCACTCAGCTAACATTTTATACTATGAATGAAGGGTCTGTTATGCAGCTGCAAACTTATTACTCAGCAGCAATAAACCGCTAAACAAACATTCGTTAAGAGGCATTAGCAACCGTACCTCCATCTAGTACGAGAGTATGACCCGTCATCCAGGCTGATGCCTGTGAAGCTAAAAAAATACTCGCCCCAGCAATATCTTCAGGCTCCCCAATTCGACCGAGTAAAACTTGAGAAGCCACTTGAGAGCCACCGTCAGCCAATGCAAATGCCGTCATTTTACTGGGGAAAAAACCAGGGGCTATCCCGTTTACTAAAATATTATCCGCCGCTAAGTCAACCGATAAATGACGGGTCAGCTGAATCATTCCCGCTTTACTCGCAGAATAGGAGTACGTCGGCATATTGGGGGTAATAAGCCCGTGAATTGAAGCAATATTAATGACTCGGCTTGGCGAAGACTTTGAACCGGCCGCTTTTAATAAAGGATGCAATTGCTGAGTTAAATAAAATGGGGCCTTTAGGTTAATGTTCATCACTTTATCCCAAGAAGACTCTGGGAAATTTAAAAAATCCTTACCCCAAGCCGCTCCAGCGTTGTTAACCAAAATATCAATTGACGATTCATTTTTACGTATCTTCGAGCACAGTGATTTAATCCCTTTCATAGTAGAGAGGTCGGCCGCAATCGCAATACATTCACCCAGCTTGGATAATTCAACCTCTGTTTCTTTAAGCTCTGGTGTACGTCGTGATACGATATAAGTTTTTACTCCATTTTCTACATAACCTCTAGCAATCATGGCGCCGATGCCACGAGAGCCACCAGTAACTACCGCTACTTTTCCTTGTATATCAAAAAGATTTTTCATCGAACCCTCTCATAGTCACATCACTGATAACACAATTAGAAAAAATGCCCCGTCAAAAAAACATCATAAAATACCATAAAAGTGAACATAAAAGCCGCTGTGAAGAAGCGGTCTTTTAATCATCTTATTTACGAGCGACCAATAGATTCGAGCGCTTTCTGTAAAAACTTCTCTGACTGCTGATAACCAGACGCATAATCGACTTGGCCCTCAAGATCATTGATGCCAGCCATATTTTGCATCACAGTCTCAGGGCTTTGCTCATCAGCGGTCAAATAAATGCCTTTTGTTTCAAAGAGGCGACTTGATGAATAGCCCCCCGCACCTGCGCATAAAATATATCGACTGGGTGAATCAGCATGAACCAATGCTAAAGCACCTGCTGTAACAGCATCTGCCGTTAAGGCATCTAAAGCTTCACGCGGAAATAATTCCTCCGTCATCCGAGTAGCCGCACAGGGCGCTAAAGAATTGACTTTTATATTGTATTTAGCCCCTTCGAGCGACAAGGTATTCATTAATCCAACCACAGCCATTTTTGCCGCACCGTAATTCGATTGACCAAAATTTCCGTACAGGCCACTCGACGATGTAGTCATTAAAATACGACCGTATGAATTTTCGCGCATGGTATCCCAGACGGCTTTACAGCAATGAACTGAACCCATTAGATGCACATCTAAAACCTGTTTAAAATCTTCCAACTCGATCTTTGCGAATGATTTATCGCGCAAAATACCGGCGTTATTGATCAACACATCGACACGACCCCACTGACGCAATGTCTGCTGAACCATATCGTCAACCTGACTAAAGTCAGCAACATTAGCACCGTGTGCAAACGCTTCACCACCATTTTTTTTTATTAGATCAACGACCTCTTGTGATGCACTCGAACCACGACCACTTCCATCAACAGTTGCACCTAGATCATTGACAACGACCTTGGCGCCACGCGCAGCAAGCGACAAGGCATGCG
>DDED01000208.1 GCA_002336035.1 Cellvibrionales bacterium UBA1963 | reverse complement strand
GCAGCAGTAGGAGACACCGTCGATCAAGTGATTGCGAGCACTAAAAATGATATTCCGCCAACCCCTTCTGAACTAACACTGTTGCCAGTGCCCGAGTTATTAGATCGTATTGTTATGCATTGTCTTCAGAAAGATCCAGATCATCGGCCACAAACAATGACTGAAGTGATAAGAAGTTTAAAGCAGTAAGGCCTAGTTGTTGGACAGCTGTGCGACGATGAATGAAATATTGTCTTGCCCGCCGCGATCTAATGCATCTTCTAATAAGCGATCGGCATACTTTTCGAGGTGATGCTGGTGACTTATCGCATATTCTAAAAGACGCGCCTCTTCTATTCGGTCGCTGAGACCATCGGTGCAGGCTAAAATGATATCGCCAGTCAGTAAAGGTGCCGAGCCAATGTCGGGTTTAAGCAGTAATATGCTGCCCACTTTTTGAGTCAGGATACTGCTTGCGCGCTGGTGTAACTTAGGCGCCTGGCGGGCATCAATTTTTTCAGGATTCAAAGTGTGGTCTTCGGTTAATTGCTCGATAGTATTTTCTGCGGGCCGAATCCGATAAATACGTGAATCACCGACCCACGCGTAATGCAGTTGATAAGCATATTGTTGATTTTCTTGACCTTGAGTGAGGTATTGTTTGAGCCAGAAACAGCTTAATGTGGTACCCATATTTTGATACCGCTGATCGTTAGCCTGTACGGTCATAATCGCTTCATTGGCGAATTTCACCGCATTGGCAAGTTCCTTCGTCACGGCATCAGGCGAGCGCGGATTAGTATTTTCAAGAGAAGATAAATAGTCGATGCAGGCATCAACGGCTAATTGGCTGGCCACATCCCCATGAGCTCCTCCACCGATGCCATCGGCAATGGCAGCCACTAACAGCTGTTCCTGCACGGCAAGTGCATCTTGGTTTTTTTTGCGAATTTTACCGCGATGGCTGCGAGCGCAGAATGTGAGCTTAGGGTTTGTCATGACTGTTAGTTTAGCTGATCTTAACCTGCGGGCCTAATCAACATAAGACAGGCTAAAAAAACCGAAAATTTAGCGTTTTAAAAACTGTAGATTTTGTATGGGCACAATGATTATTTCGGAGAGCACCAAAGGCTGATCTAGAAGCGGCCTTATGTGTGGCTAGGCGCGAATAGGTGTGAGTAGGTCGGTCCTAGTAAGGAGGCCTTAGTAGGGAGGTGTAAGTGGATCGATGTGTCGTATCTGTTAAGGGGGTTCATTACGGCCATAACATCAATAATTGCCTTATCAGGCTCTTTAATGTCGTAAATATTGATCGATTTGACATAAAAAGTATCAGTCTACCTCTCTCATTTTTATCTCTGTGTTCAACGAATGTTTGGATGACTGGTATCGGGGCTTCAATCGCCAATGGCGCAAAACGATGCTTTTTGCTGTGCTGCGATAGCCTATATTGCTAGAAGTTTCGCGGTTTTATTAGAACGGTATCGTGATGTATTTATAGAAGGTTATTTATTCTTGTTACAGAGAAATATCTCGGCAGGTTAGGTTTTTTTAGCTAACAGCGATGATTCTTCTCGGTCTAATGAGTGGTTAACGAGCCAGTACAGACGGGTATTCCTGAATTAGCCGCGTTAAAATATTGATTTATATGGTATTTTTTGTTTATTTACCGAATACGCTCCATCTGTGAGTTTTTTTCACCGATAAATTGAAATTTACTCCATTGCCGAGAAATAATTTTGTATCTATTATATTGTCTGTATCTTTTTTGAACTGCTTAATTTGTGAGTGAACCAAGCAAAAGCTAAGTGTAAGACACATTTTTCAACAATTGCTATTTTTAAAGATGGCTCTGTGGATCCTTACCCTTAGCGAGTTTATAACTCACATAAAAATAATTATCTGTCTGTCAAGGAAGTTTTAATTTCATGGGTTTGAAAATTGTAAGAAGCATATTTATTTTTTCATTCTTAAGCTCTATCACTTTAAGTGTTCATGCTTTTGAATGGAAGTTAAATGACCTCTGGATCTGTGGAGACGCGCCATTTACCACCTGTGACGATTTTCCTACGCTCACATCATATCTTGACGATTTCGAGGATGGCGATCGAAGTATTGAACCGACTTCAACACTGGTTGACTTTACAGGGAGCAACGTTGTTGAAACGGGCGGCTATCTTGTTTTTGATGGAAACGATGGTGGTATTGAAATTGATCTAGGTGAAGGCTCGACAGCTTACATACGTGATGAAGTGTTTGTTGACATTATGGTTCCCGATAATACCGGTGACGGTTATACCTCTTACTCCGCTCAGTTTGATTCTGATCTAACACAATTAGGTGTGAGTGGAGCTAGCGATACTAGTAGTGGTTTTGGTATTACATTTGCTGGTATTTTAGACACTAGCGCTCAAAATGGTTTGGGTGCTCAAGGAGCACAGTTAGGTGTTTTTAATAGCATTTATGGCTGTCCGACAATTTTCTTTAACGACCTCAACCCTTATTATATCAATCTTGGTTACTCAAATTACGGTTATGACGTTATTGGGGGAGGTGTTGATTGTACCGCTAAGGTCATTACGGGTGATATTATTTTACGCCTGACCTTATCTCAGGATACCTTGCCTAACCCTGTTCTCTCTGCTGATAATTATTTAATTCCCTCTTATAGTATCGATGGTGGGGCGACCTTTGTTGAATATGCAAACTGGGATTCAGCAGCATCTGTAGCACAAGGAGGGTATGGTTCTTCCTATCTTATCCCTATTAGCTACGGTGTTGATGGAAATAGCGACGGTGTTTTAAGTGCTGATGAACTTTCTGCAGTTGCAACTGCGTTTGGTCAGACAGCTATTACACAGTTAGCCAGTCCAGAAGAATTTATCCCTTATCCCATTTGGGTGCTGTGTTTATTTGGAGGAATACTCTTAATGATCGTTAAAGTTGTTAAAGGTAATAGATAAGCATTTGTTTTATATGACTAAAATAAACTGATTAAATTTGCGTCAACTGGTTGGCCATAATATAATGATAAATATAATATCCTGGAGGATTATAACAATGAAAACTTTAAAAATGAGCTTGTTAGCTTTGTTGTCGGCTGTTGGTTTTAACAGTTCAGCATTGGCTAATTTCTATCTTAGCGGCGGTGGTCTTTACATGGACTCGGTTGCAGCTTATATCTATGACGTACCAGGTCAGTCTACCAATTATATTGAAAACGGCCTCAACTATAACTATGCCTACTTTGCTCCAGATGGTGCCGATCTCAACTTTTCTACTTTTAACCGTGAACAAGTGACTGGCGGTTCATCAGGTACCAGTAATGTAGCTTACTTCCCTGCAGCGAATATTGCGGCATTAGCGGGTAATCCTTCAGACAGTGAAAGTGGATTTGGAATTACTGTTGAAAATGCTGCTGGTGAGGGTGCACAATTGGGTATCTTCAATAGTTCTGCAACAGGTACACCCTATATCTTTTTCAATGATATGACTTATGGCGATGCATTAAACGCTTACACGGCCTTGCCTGGTTCGTTTGATTCTATCGGGTTGAGCATTTTTAACGACGGCGCATATCTATATCCAAGCTACACCCTCGATGGTGGTCAAACTTTTGTCGCGGCAGCTTCATGGGACTTTAACTCTTTCGCCGGTACGACGCCTGTAAACGCTGAAACAACTGCCTTTGGCCAAACTGCGGTACCTGTACCTGCAGCCGCTTGGTTGTTTGCTTCGGCTTTAGCTGGATTGGGTATGATTCGCCGCAATCGCAAGTAACACCCTCTATACTTTTTTCAAATTTCACCCAGTGTTGTTTCTTGCAGCACTGGGTTTTATTTATCTGGCATAACCGTTGTTATTCTTGATCTTCGTCTGCTGGTAAACATGTCCTGTGCCAGCTAAAATACGATTTTTATTTAACGATACTCGAGGTGCCCAATGAGTCAAATAGCCATTGCAGGTCTTCAGCTAGCACTGACGCAAGGCGATAATCTAGCGACTATCGAGAAAGAGATTGCTTCGACAATGGCCCGTTTTCCTTGGCTGAAAATGCTGGTCATTGGTGAACTTGCTCCATTTGGCTCGGCTAAGGACTTTGCCCAAGCATTACCTGGGCCTGCCGAACAGTTCCTGTGTGGGCTGGCAAAAAAACACCAGGTTTGGTTGATACCGGGCTCGCTCTATGAAAAACGGGCGGGTAAATTTTTCAATACCACGCCGGTCATTAATCCCGACGGTGAGGTGATTGCGCGTTATAGTAAAATGTTTCCTTGGACGCCGTATGAATCGGGCGTTGAATCGGGCAGTGAGTTTGTCGTGTTTGATGTGCCCGAGGTTGGCCGATTTGGCGTCTCGATTTGCTACGACATGTGGTTTCCTGAAACGACCCGCACACTGGCTTGTATGGGTGCTGAAATCATTATTCATCCGACGATGACCAACACGATTGACCGCGACGCGGAATTAGCGATCATGCGTGCCAGCGCCGTGACCAATCAATGCTACGTGGTTGATGTGAATGTGGCGGGAGAAATCGGTAATGGCCGATCAATTGTGGCTGGCCCTGGTGGCGAAGTGGTTTATCAGGCCGGAGCAGGGCGAGACATTTTTCCTTTAGAGTTGGATTTAGCTGCGGTGCGAAATGCCAGAGAACGCGGCTGGCATGGCCTAGGGCAACCGCTTAAAAGCTTTCGCGACAGTCAACAAACCTTTCCGCCCTATCAAGATGCTAATGAAAAGAACGCATACCTCGACAGTCTGGGGCCTCTTGAAATACCGAAATAAACGCGTCATACCAGTAGCGCTAATTTAGGTGCGATGTCGCTAAAGTTCGCATAAATTGCGGATGCGGTGACTGGCTCTAATGCCGGTGCGCCAGCGGTGGGTATAGTTATCAGAGAAGTAATAATAAATCGTATCATTTGGGAATAGGGCGACGGTAATACCGCCAAAGCCCGACATAAAGGGCACCCAAACCGGTTTTGGGCAGTCCAGTATTGAGGCTACGTTTAAGGCCCAAAACCCATTGTTGTAGCGAAAATTCTCACCGCCTGCGGCTAAGCCTCGATCATTGTCATCACGCTGCAAACTGGCATTAAGCAAACGAGTATCCAGTATTTGCTCGTCGTCTAAACGTCCCTCGCCAGTGCCTAACCAATCGGCTAGGCGAATAATGTCATCGGCTTCGAAAGTCAGTCCGTAACCGGCAAAGGGTTGCGCTCGTTGATCATAGGTTCGTTTGCTATGGTCGAGTAATGGGCTTAGAGACAGTTTTCGCCAAATGGGATTCACCAGCAACGCGCTATAAGCATCATCAATTTCAGGCTGTTGTTTCGCGAGAATATTACTAAGGGCCGTGCCGACCAAATACGTATCGGAGGTGTGATAAACAAACTTTTTTTGTGGCGACGATTTGCGTGGATAGTGCGTGCAAGCAAAATCAATCTTACTGGCATGTTTATCATCGAAAATAAACGACATTTGTGCATCACTGTCTTCATCGATAGAAAAAACCGTGCTTGTATAGTGGCCGGTCGCCATGTCTAGGGCGTCTTCAATACCAACCTTGCGCCAGGATTTTTTTTCACAACTGGGGATGGTTTCTGCAATACTACGTTGTGAAATACCCGGCATCTGATTTTCAAGCTGCATCAGCGCGATGCCGGCGTAAATCGATTTTGCTGTGGAGTATGAAGGCAGCGCCATTGCGTCACAGAACGGGTAGGCACCGTGTCTTGTATTGCAATTACTGCGGTAATGTATACCATCGACGACCAGACCATAAACGCTTAGATCTGTTGGGCTAACGCCATCGCCAATGGCTAAGTTGTCAATATCGATACCACGATAGTTATTGCTTAAATTAGCCAGTGGCTCGACGGGCAGTCGTGATTTACGATGGGCCTCGAAACGTGCCACTGCTGCTGTAATATCGGCGTCTGTCGCTATAGTTTTATCGCGTTTGACGGCGACAGTGCCCCACATATCAAATTTAAAATACGCGCAAGTTTCGCTACTGATTTGATAGGCGAGTCGTGAGATTGCGCCTTCGTGATTGAATAACCATGTGAATACGCCATTATGCGTGCAGTTAGCTGCGCGTTCTTGCAAGGCGAATGGCACCGCGGCGCGTGACCAACCTTGGTCATTGGTTTCTTGCCAAACCGTGCCAGGTTGTACCAGTAACTCCCAGTAGGGGTGTTCGCTTTGCATCACCCCGCGGTTGAGCGGAATAAGATCGCGGCCCTGCTGAGTAAATGCCAGGCTGAAAGTGGGCAGACGTTGAATCGCCTGACCCTGTTGTCTAACGCGATTCAATGAATCCCGATGCGCATAGAAACCATCGGCGATGGCAACCGTGTCCAAGGTTAGGTGAGCATTAAACCGGTGGTTGGGTGCAGTTGCTGAGGACGGTGGTGTAAATTCCAGTAACGAGACGGGTTGGCTCAGTGGCTTATCACTAGTAAGGAAATCGGCGGTGAGGGTTCGCTGTGTTAAGATTTTTACTTGGCCATCATCAATGGGCGACCAAGCGATAAACACATTATCGAGCCAACAGGTATCATTGTTTGCGTTGCCGACGACGCGCGCCCGAACGAAGGCGCTGGTGACAGTTGCGTCAATATCATGAGTCACGGCATGGGTGTGCAAGGTAACGCTGTCATCTTGGCCATCCGTAACACGCAGTACTTCGAGCCAGCGTTTACCGCCATCAAGTGTTGCCTCCATTAAGCAAGCGTCGTTGGCTTCCAGGTCATTGGCCGCAAATGATGCCCCAATACTGATGCGGCCAGCACCAGGCACGGCCACGCCTGTTGCGGCCAAAGCTTTTTTAGTCATGCGCAATGAAACATTATCGCCGTAGGTGGTGAGGCTAATATCGCCGTCGCCACTGGCTTGCCAGCCCTCGGCATTGCCGTCTTGAAAATCGTCAGAGAACAACGATTCACTGGCTGCTGCAGTGACAGTCGTGGCAGTCAATGTGAAAATTAAGATGGTTGAGGTAAGGCCTCTCATAAAGCACACTCTATTCTCTTTGAAATTGACCTTAGCATAACCCAATAGAGCTATGGCATTAGAATTGATAGTTTATCGCTAGTCCAAAGGTACGGGGTAAGGCAATAAAGCTACGGCTATTACTGCCATAAAATTCAGCATTGGCATTAGAGCCGTAAGCTTCGGAGGTAAACGACCCCGTAACGCCGCGTTCATTGAAAATATTTTTAACGAAAATCGAACTTGTCCATTGGTTGTAGAGTAATGAAGCACCGGCATCCCAGATTTCAAAGCCATCGAACTTGACCGACTGTAGTTCGCCTTGGTTAATTATATTCTGCGTTTCTGATTGGTGAAAGCCGTCGAGTCGCAAAGCCAAGTCGGTATTGGCGGTCAGTGGTTGAAAATAATCAAGGGCAATATTAATGGCATGCTTAGGCACGCCGGGTAGGCTTGCACCGTCGAAGGCGATTTGGGTATTAATGGGGGTGAGTAAGTCGGCCGAGAGTTCAGCATCGACATAAGCATAGCCAAAGGCGTATGAAAGCCGATCATTAAGCGCGCCGCTTAATTGCAGCTCAATACCCTTGGTCTGCGCTTGGCCACCATTCACCACACTAAAAAAAGCGCCCGTGTCTACGGGGGTGGAGGTGTTGAATTGCGGGTCGTTCCACTCCATATAAAACGCACTGACATCGTATCGAATACCATTAATGATGCCTTTGATGCCCGCTTCATAATTTAACACAGTGTCTGAGTCATACACGACCCAACTTTGATCATTGGCGAGCGCGCCTTCTGTCGCCACGGCATTATTGCCGCCGCGACGAAACCCTTCTGAAATGGTTAAATAGAAAAGTTCGTCATCTAAAAAGTCATAAGCAAGGTTGGCTTTTACTAGGGTGTCGTTTTCAGAGACTGAATATTCTGTTTCAGTCGGGTTGGCATAATCAGCATACGCTGACACCTTGCCAAAGGTATCTACTGTAGATTTGAGATCAAAATAGCGTACGCCTAATGTGAGATGCAAACGATCGCTAGCATGCAAGGTAAGCTCACCAAAACCTGCCGTCTCCTTGTAGTTTTCACTGCGTTGATATGTAAAAACATTATCGGTATTAACACCTTTATTAGGAAAGGGTGCTGATGGATTATAATAGCCATACCAATTTTCATAGCCCATTAGGTCGCTGGCTTGAGAAAAGCCACTGTCGTTGTCGCGATAAAACGCACCGACAACGTAATCGAATTGCTCATTTAAACTACCGACTAGTCGTATTTCTTGAATGAGCGCTTTGTCTAAAAAAGTCCGATCTGCCGTGTAGAGCGGACGTGGGTAGTTGAGATAGAGGTCAGCAAAGTTGTTCGCATAAAAGCCGGTATTATCGGTTTTACTAGAGCCATTATTGTTGTAATACGAGCTTGCAGAAGTCAGGGTGGCAAAGCCTAGGTCAATCGTGGCTTCAAGGCTAAACAGGTCAAAGGTGCGCTCAGAGGGCTCCAGAATCATCGCCCCTTGCTCATAGTCATTGTAGGCTTCGCCAAAGCCATTAAGGCCTTCCGATTGGGCGCGTCGGCCACCCACATCATCCTCTTGAAAAATATAGCTGACCAATACATCGATGTCGTCATTGGGTACCCATGACAGGGCGATACGACTGTAGAGGCTTTGATAAGTATCGGCATCTTGTTTGCTGGTGAAGGCTGTTGAGTTAGGGCCGGTTCCATATAGTCCGTTAGTTTGAATGGGCACGCGATTGTTATCCAGTTCATACAAATTAACGTAATCCGTAATGCCGGGATAGTCCTGCCAGTAAAGATTAGCGCGCACTGCAAGGGTGTCGCTTAAAGGGTAGTTAATGACCGCCGCGGTGGTGAAGCCGATGGGGTCGTGAATCGAGCGATGTGAACCCTTAACGCTGGATAGTGAAGTGCCAATCGAACCCTCTATCTCGCCGAGTGCTGGCTCGTTAAGAAAATACTTTACTGTACCGCCCAGCGCACCAGAACCATATAGGGTGGCTTGCGGGCCACGTAATACTTCAACCCGATCCAGATCGATCAACGCGAGATTGGCATAAACCGGTGTTTCATTCACATAGGTCGACACGGTGGCGACTGAGGCAACGGCATAATCGGAATTAGCCGAACTGTCGACGTTTAATCCGCGGATGCGGATACTGCTGAACTGCGCAGCGTTGCGAGGCCCTTGATCGATTTGACTAACCCCAGGAATAGACCGGAGTAATTCAGCGCTATCGCGGGTAAACGACGCGGCAACATCATCGCCCGACACGGCGGTAATATTGTAAGGTACATCGAGAATGTTCTGTTCGCGGCGCTGCACCGTGACGGTGACTTCTTGCATCTGCGGTTCGATGGCATCATCAACGGATGCTTGGCCATAGGCAGATGAATTAAGGCAAGCAAAAAGCCAGAGCGTGGCAGTAGCGAAGGGTATGATCGCAAATACAGGGTGGACCAAACGCATGGTGACTCCTAATGTCGGTGAGTGTTGTTATCGTGTTAGCGCAAATAATTGCACTAACGGGCTTTTTTATGACGCCGTGGCTAGGCGCGACGACGCAAGGCAATGATCAGCAGTGTGAGTCCTGTCATTACTGCGCCAGCCAATGGTAATACCGGTATCGTCACTGACTCCGTGGTTGGCTGATAACTCAGTGCAGCGCCCGTCGTTGAAGCAAGGTTAATTACGTCCAATGCTTGAACGAAATACTCGTGACTTTGGTCAAGGTTCGCATCACTGTCCGTCCATTCATTGCCACTGGTAGTAGCAACGAGCTGGCCATCACGATAGACCCTGAAACGCATGACGTTAATCGGCGTAGGGTCAGGCGTCCACCGTAAAGTTAATTCATCAGCCTGATCATCAATGATAATAAGATTGGTTGGTGGGTTAGGGGTGCTGGCAATGCAGCTGCTCCGAATTTCTTCTGCTTCGGCCAACGCGCGACTCCATTCGACGCTATAGCCATCACTGAAATAATAATAAACGACGCCACTGGGTGCCATGGCAATGGTGATGCCGCCAAAGCCAGACATATAAGGCACATATAGCCCGTTGCAATTTGCTATTGAGCCGCGATCTAAGCCCCAGAATGCATTGTTATAAAGTCCATTGGATATCCACGATACGCCTGGGTCAGCGGCTGTGGCAAACTTGCCAGCGGCCAGTTGTTCAGGTTCAAGTATCTGAACATTATTAATCCGACCATGATCAACGCCAAGTAAACGCCCCAATTTTGCAATATCATCGCGAACAAAACTGGCGCCAAGGCCGCCGACAGGTTGTTGAATAGGATCATAGGTTCGTTGCGTGGTTAAGCTACCAGCATCAAAGCCCAACGGTGCCCAAATATCACCGACCACCACATCCTCAAATACATCGCCACAATAACCCACTTTATCGCGGTGGTACTGTTGGGCCGCCGCCATAGCTAAAAACGTATCGCTAGTATGGTAATGCATCTGAGTGCCCGGCGTTGCCTGCCGCGGATATTGATTAACGGCAAAATTGATTTTCTCGGCATGGGTTTCTGGTAAAAAGAAATCGTTCACATCGCTGGCATATTCATCATCAAAGTAACCCGATAATTGGTAATTACCGGTCGCCATATCAAGTGCATTATTGACGGACACGTCAAAAAAATAACCTTGCTGGCTAGCAGCGGCTTCTGGCACTAAGCTGGTGATGGTTTGACTAAAAAAGTCGCCGTATAATTGTTCTAAACGCATGGCGCCTGCCGAGGCCAATGCTGTTTTTGATACAGAATAAGACGGTACGCGCAAGGCATCACAATAAGGGTGCGTGCCGTAACGTGTTTCACAGCCACCTACATAATGCGTGCCATCAACAATCACACCAAATATCGATAGATCTAATGGTGAGACCTCCGATGAGTGAGCGAACTCGTTAGGGTTCACACCAGGGTAATCGATTGCGAGGCTAGCAATGGGTTTTTGTGGCATGCGTCCGGCAATATGTTGTTGGTGATTGGCGGCAATCTGTAAGGCATTCGTTATCGGTTGTGCTGTATATTCAGCATTTAACAGGCCCCACATATCAAACTGAAAATACGCGCAGGTTTCACTGGTGATCTGATAAAATACCTTAGAGACGCTGTTGTTATCAAATAGAAAAGTCAATAAACCATTATGCGTGCAGTTAGCATTGCGTTGCTGTAAAGCAAATGGAAGTGCTGCGCGAGTTTTTCCTTGATCATTAGTTTCGGACCAGACGCGCCCCGGCTCGACGATAAATTCCCAATTCGGATGCTCAGAAAGCATGACGCCACGTTGAGCAGGAATTAAATGGGTGCCCGACTGGATAAATGTAAAGTCAAACTCGGGTAAGTGTTTGTGGGTGCTGTCGGAACTGTCCGTATACTCATAATCATCTAGCCGCTCGATGAAAGAGCCTGAGCTCGACTCATCATAAAGCCGTAGTCGTCCCTCAAAGTTATGCTGTGGGGGTGCAGCATTTACGGGTATTGCAAAACCACTGCCAGTAATAGCCGGCGAAGTAGGGGTTGGTCCATTATTCAAGGTCGTTGCGGTCAAGACGCTGCGATTGGTCACGCCACTGCCACTTATCGGATCAAAGTTGCTGGTATAACCTGAATAAAGATCATCGGTGGTTGAATTAACGGGGCAAGACTCGCTACCGAGTTGAAAACCCGAGAGACTGACATCTTCGGCATAGCAGTAATCATAGTAACTATTGACTGCTGCTCGATAACGAAGCCGCAAATCGGGATTGTTGTCATAAGCCGGCGAACGAAGAGTTGCCCACCGCGGTTGGTCATCATCTTGATCAGCGCCGAGCGCCTTCGCTTCAACCCAGCTACTGCCACCGTCAGATGAGATTTCGACGATACAGCGGTCAGAACCCTCGAGGCTGCGGGCCGCCACAAAGAAACCAATCTCAACATCTTGCCAGCCTAATGTTGAAAAAGATCGTGATAGGCTACTGCCACTGCCGCGCAATCGGACGGAATAGGGCACTAAGGCGCGTTGTGTCGATGAAGAAGCATAACCGTTACTGGTCCAACCGTTAAAACCATCATTAAAGTCATCAAAGAAGATTGGATCGGCTTTAACGGTAGTCACAACCATTAAAAGTACAAACAGAGCCATTCGTTTCGCTATTGTGTGTTGATGCATCACAGGCAACCTGAATAAAAGTATAAAAGTAT
>DDED01000063.1 GCA_002336035.1 Cellvibrionales bacterium UBA1963 | reverse complement strand
AGCGCCATCTGACTAAGAGATAACGCCAATAAGTGAATAACGAACGATATAAAGTTCAATCACCATTGTAACACTCTCAATGCGCCTGTGTCGTCTGTAAAAATAACCGTTTTATGGCTTTAATACCCACATGAACTAAAAATAAGATGGCGTTCAACGCAGGTAAAAGCAACGTGACGCCGAACCGGAACAAAACCGCAGGGTATACAATGGATCTCTTACTATTCAACAAGCCCTATCGTGTCTTGAGTCAGTTCACAGATCATAATGAGGGATCTTCATCAAAAGATGAACGTAGACAGACACTCGCTGACTTTATTCAACAGCCTGCTTTTTATCCAGCTGGAAGACTCGATTTCCATTCAGAGGGGCTCATGATACTGACAGATAACGGATCACTTCAGCACAGAATCACTGATCCTGCATTAAAGATGGAAAAGTCTTATTGGGTTCAGGTCGAACGTTATCCGAGCGAAGAAACCTTAAAAAAACTTATTCAAGGCGTTGTATTAAAAGACGGGCCAACTAAACCTGCAAAGATAAAAAGACTCGATCGACCCCCTGCCCTTTGGCCACGAAATCCTCCGCTTGCGTTGCACCGAGAAAAAAATAGTCAATGGCTCAATATAACCATCAAAGAAGGTCGGAATCGCCAAATAAGGCGAATGCTTGCCTCTGTAGAGCACCCCGTATTGCGGTTAGTTCGCCACCGAATAGGTGAATGGCAATTAGCAGATCTTAAACCAGGCCAACACACAAAAATAGCGATCAACGTACCGCGAAACTTTTCAAAAAAAAGATAAACTGATGGTTGCGACTAGACTTAGCTCTAATAATGTCTAATATTAATATTTAACGTACATTAATGCACAGGAAACATTGCCATCAATAGCCGTCAAAGAAAAAATGAAGCGTTTTCGCCCCATATTACTGTTGCTACGATCATAGAGCAGAACGGTAAGTTCTTAATTGTCGAGGAGCATGCCGAGGGAAGAGTGGTATTAAATCAGCCAGCAGGCCATCTTGATCCTGGCGAAACACTGATTGAGGCCGCCATCCGAGAGACACATGAAGAAACTGGCTGGCAAGTCAACATCACCGGCGTGTTGAATATGAATCTTTACCACTCAACGATCAATGACATCACTTATCACCGAACAACGTTTATCGGTGAAACGATCTCCTTTGACCGCTCAGCCACGCTAGACGAAGGGATCATTCAAGCCCATTGGCTCAGCCTAGAGGAACTCAATACAAAAAAAGAGATGCATCGCAGCCCGCTTGTCTCTCTGTCAATTGAACAATACTTGAACGATCCTCATTATCCGCTTTCGTTGATCAACGATTACCGCTAAATTAATGATTTGCACGGAACATCAAGCGTCCTATAATTGGCATCACTCATTTATTATAGGCGTATTTTGTTAATCATGAACAAGGTCATTGTGGGTATCTCTGGAGGCGTTGACTCATCCGTCACAGCATTAAAACTTCAACAGCAAGGACTTGCTGTTGAAGGGCTGTTTATGAAAAACTGGGATGAAGACGATGGCACTGAATATTGCACAGCTCGCACAGACCTTGAAGATGCTCTCAGAGTTTGCGATGCCCTCAATATTGAACTGCACACAGCAAATTTTGCTCGTCAATATTGGGACAATGTTTTCGAACATTTTCTCGCAGAATATCAAGCAGGCAGAACACCTAATCCAGATGTACTTTGTAATCGAGAAATCAAATTTAAAGTATTTGCCGATTATGCTGACCAGCTTGGCGCTGACAATATTGCAACCGGTCATTACGCCCGAACGGCGCAACAAGACGGCGAAACCAAACTATTAAAAGGTCTCGATCATAATAAAGATCAAAGTTATTTTCTTCATAGTGTCGATCAACTGCAATTAGCCAAAACGTTGTTTCCTGTCGGTGAATTAGAAAAATCTGAGGTCCGTCATATTGCTAGGCAGGCCGGTTTGGTGACTCACAACAAAAAGGACAGTACCGGCATATGCTTTATCGGAGAAAGACGTTTTAGCGACTTTTTAGAGCAATACATCAAGCCCAATCCAGGCCTTATTCTGAATGACGAAGGACAGAATATGGGTGAACACAATGGCCTGATGTTTCATACTATTGGCCAGCGACAAGGCCTTGGCATTGGTGGCGTTGCTAACGCTCATCAAGCACCTTGGTATGTAGCCGACAAAAATATTCAGCAAAATACGCTTTTGGTGGTTCAGGGCAATGATCACCCCGCACTGTTCGCTCACTCATTAATCGCAATTGAGCCCCGTTGGATCAATCAACCCCCTTCATTGCCGTTTAAATGCCACGCTAAAACCAGATACCGTCAAGCAGACCAAGCATGCACCATATTTGATGATAACAATGGTAAACTCATCGTTGCTTTTGAGGTGGCTCAACGTGCCATTACCCCAGGGCAATACGTAGTGTTTTATACGGATGATCAATGCTTGGGCGGCGCAGTCATTGAATCCGCCACGCCTACGCTACGATAAACAAATGATAAAAAGCGCCTAACCTCTTATCGAGGTAATTTGCACACGCTTAAGATTTGACTCAATCCATCGTTTTACGCATAGTAACAGTCAATCTTTTTTCTCTCAAATGCCACGAAAAAAACCTATTATGCCAACTATCCTTAAAGCCATTTCCCCTATCGACGGCCGCTATGCCAACAAAACAGCTGCCTTGAATGATATTTTTAGTGAGTACGGCTTAATTGCTGCACGCGTATTAATTGAAGTTAAATGGCTTCAATCGCTAGCAAATACCCCTGAAATCACAGAATTAGCACCGTTTAGTCAGGCTGCTATTGATGCACTTGATAAAATTGTTAGCGACTTCAGTGAGTCCGATGCTGAAGCAATTAAATCGATTGAATCCACCACAAATCATGACGTAAAAGCCGTGGAATACTTCTTAAAAAGCCAACTTGAAGATATTGAAGAGTTAACTGACGCTAAAGAGTTTATTCATTTTGCCTGCACCTCAGAAGACATTAATAATTTATCACACGCGGTGATGTTAGAAACGGGTAAGCAAGCATTGATACCTATCATGCAGACGATCATTGACCAATTGACCGACTATGCACACGCATGGTCAATGCAGCCGATGCTCTCTCGTACACATGGGCAAACAGCCAGCCCGACCACGGTGGGTAAAGAATTTGCAAACGTCGTGGTTCGACTTCGACGACAATTAGCACAATTTTCTCAAGTTGAAATTTTAGGAAAAATCAATGGCGCTGTAGGGAACTATAACGCTCATATTTCGGCCTACCCTAATATTAATTGGCCTTCACATGCCAAACAGTTTGTAGAGAGTCTGGGACTGCAGTGGAATCCTTATACCACTCAAATTGAACCCCATGACTATATTGCAGAACTATTTCAATGCCTCGCTCGCTTTAATACAATTTTGATTGATTTCGATCGGGATATATGGGCTTATATCTCTCGCGGTTACTTTAAGCAAAAACAAATAGCAGGTGAAATCGGCTCATCAACGATGCCCCATAAAGTCAATCCCATTGACTTTGAAAACTCTGAAGGCAATCTCGGTTTAGCAAACGCCATACTGAACCACATGGCCGAGAAATTACCGATTTCACGCTGGCAGAGAGACCTAACAGACTCTACTGTTTTAAGGAATATGGGCGTTGGTTTTGCCTACAGCCTAATTGCGTATCAATCGACACAAAAGGGATTGAAAAAATTAGAACTTAACGAAGCCGTCCTTAACGAGGATCTGTATCAAGCATGGGAGGTATTAGCAGAACCACTTCAAACGATCATGCGTCGTTATGGCGTCAGTGAACCTTACGAGAAACTTAAGGAGTTAACACGAGGTAAAAAGGTCAATGCCGAATCGCTGGCTGAATTTATTAATGGCTTAGATGTTAATGATGACGCAAAAACTGCCATGCTAGCGCTTACACCGGCTAACTATATTGGGCAAGCGGCTGAGCTTGCTAAAAACGTTTAATCAATAATTAAGCTGACGTATGAAGGCCACATTCTCGACCATCTTGAACTTTCGTGGGATCAAAGTAATGACGGCAAGACAGCAACTGATTCGATTGCACGTACGCTTCAAGCTGGTCATCTGACCAGTAAAACAATGGTGCTATCTTTAATAAACCACGCGCATCTCGGCTCACAATATCCAGTGTTTTTCGATGCTCAGTATCTTGCTGACGAATACCTGTTATCCACATATCAGGTTGGAACTGCTTAATTGCTCGATCAAAGGGCTCTAATTTTACTTGGTAAGTGAATGCCTTATGTAATTCCTCGTCTTCCATTGAAGGAATTCCACCCATCGTGGCGTTTCTTCTTTCAGAAGTCATTAACGGAGAAAAAATATGGTAGTCAAGAGGAATTCGCTGCATAAGTTTCTCAGCAACGACGTAAGTATCTCTGAGATTATAGCCAGTATCTATCCAAACGGCAGGCAGCTGCTGGTCAACCTGACTGGCAAGTTGCAACAGTGCTGCGGCGTTTTTACCAAAACTGGTTGTTAATATCGTCTTCAATTGCTGACTCAGTGCCCAACGAATAATTTGTTCTGCAGAGGAGTCACGCAATTGTCGGTTTATAGTTGATATATCCACGTTGCTCACGCTCAAAAGTAAATTACACGACCCAATAGACTGAGTAGAACACACATCATAAAGGCCAACAAACTTGAACCCTCAGACGCAAAAGTTTGAATAGGCTAACGCTACTCATTAGCAAACGCACCAACCAAAAGGCAGACTAATATAAAGACAAAAAGAGCTGTCGACTAATAATTTAAAGCTCTATGCTTATAACAAAAAAGGAAAGTGCTGAACACTTTAGCTTACAGTGTTCGAATAGTATGCCGAGTTTCAGCCTCACTAGCGCTTGATAAGCCAACAATGGCAACATGCTTCTCACGCCATTGCTTACGCATTAACGGAAGATCAGACACTACCGCTAATATGGGCATATTCTGACTTTGTGAACCGCATGCCGTGCTTGAAACCAGGTGAAGATGTCGACACTGAGGTGCGGGCTTGCGCGGGTGAAACGCAATTGGCAATCAAGAGTCCTCCTTCGTACAGACGACTCTTGAGTAAAGGCAGCCATGAACGGTTATTTTCTTGAAAGTCTACCGCCCTTAAAGGCTCACATTCCTGCTCAAAGTATAAATCATCAATGATGACATCAAAGCATTGACCTTGATAGCTCGCCAACCATTCCACAGCATCAGCATGATAAAATGAAAAGTCAGCGCTATTGAGACCCATAAGTGTTTTTGCAATATAAATATGAGTGGCATCAATAGCGATAGCGATAAGTTTGCTAATGCAAGCATAGTGTTGGATTTTTTTAACCACTGTTCCAGCACCAAGTCCAAGAATCAATATCCGAAGTGGTCGGTCAACAGGTCGAAATAAATAGGCAGCCAAAGCATGTCCCATACGCCACCGTTAAGAAATCGACCACCGTTATACTGAGAGTGAAACACATTATTACGATATAACCGAAAAGAATTACCCACTTTCCTAAGCAGGTAGTCATTATTGTCTTTTTACTTCTGTCAGACAATCAACGCGCTCGCCCGATAATCAATACAAAGGCATCAGCATTATTTAAATCCAAATTGAGCAACAATATTTTTTGTTATCGAAATACTACCCTCTGAAATATTTGCCGTATTTGCCTTTATTGAACCTGCTCTAGCTCTATATGGCCGCGAAATAGAAACGTTAGATTCTCGAAAGTTAATCAAACCTAACAGCGTATTTCCACTAGCATTGGCTATGGCTTGCGCTTTATCAGCAGCATTTTGGTACGCGGCTACGAGTGCTTGTTGCTCTAAATCAGAATAGTTACTTGACGATAGTTTGACCTGTTCAAAACGAAAGTTGCCCGCTGTTGAAAGTGCTTCAATGATACTGCCGTAATCTGAAATGTCTTCTAATATAATAGAAACGGTTCGCTGAGCAGAATACCCACTAATTTTTGTTTGAGGTTGGTAGTCAAACAAAGTAGTCATTGAAAAATCTACCGCCTGTATATTGGCATCAGGTAAATCAAAATCAGTCAGTAAAGTTAGTATTTTACTGACTTGCCGCTCAACTTGACGGTAAGCTACCGACATGATGTCGTCATTGGAAACAACAATAATAGTAAATGATAGCTGATCAGGAATGACTGTTAATGTAGCCTCGCCACTTAACTCAAGAATATTTGATTCATGTGCCATCGCCGCTGGTAACGCTGACTGACAGAAAACAGCGGATTGAAAAAAAATCGAGGCTAATAAGGTAAAGATCGAAAACCAACGAGCTGATAAATAAATCAATACATTTTGATACGGCATATGATCACCATTAGTTTAAAACAATGAATAAAGCGCTGTTACCTCGAAGTACTCGGAATAGGAGCTTACCATTACTGCGCCTTGCTACTTCAGATAACTGCCTGTAGTTGGAAATTAACACTCGGTTAATTGAAACTATACGATCTCCTACCATTAATCCAGACTGTGATGCTTTAGAGCCTTCTATAATTTTTTCTACCTCAACACCCGAATCATTTTTAGCATTTTTTAGATTCGCACCGTCTAAACGGGGGTGTATATCAAATGCTTTTAACGTCATGGTAACCGATTCACCAACCATAACGGTGATTTTTTTACGCTTCGTGTCGCGTATGAGCTCAAGCTTTAGGCTGTCACCTATTCTTGAAGAACCGACTATATTTCTTAATTTAGCAGCAGTAGCAACTTTTTTTCCATCAACTTTTAAAATAATATCGCCTGCCATTAATGATGCTTTAAAAGCAGAGCTGCCTTCTTTTATTTGAGTAATGAGTACGCCCCGCTCCTGACCATCTAAATCAAAAGCTTCGGCCAAGTCCGTCGTCACGTCCTGAATGACAATACCTAACTGCCCCCGCCTAACCTCTCCAAATTCAAGCAATTGATCAGCGCTGTTTTTAGCCATATTGACAGGTATTGCTAAACCAATGCCAACATTGCCACCATTCGGCGCAATGATTGCCGTGTTAATTCCAATTAATTCTCCACGCAGGTTAACTAATGCTCCTCCAGAGTTTCCAGGGTTTATCGATGCGTCGGTTTGAATGAAGTTTTCATAGCCCTCAATACCTAAACCAGAACGGCCTAACGCACTCACCACACCGGTAGTCACTGTATTTTCCAAACCAAATGGATTACCTATAGCAACAACGAAATCACCTTGTCTTAGTGTGTCTGAATCGGCTAAAGACAGCTGAGTTAAATTCTTTGCTTTAATTTTTAAAATCGCAATGTCAACTTCTGAGTCGCTACCAACTAACGTAGCTTCAAAAGTACGCTTATCATTTAAGCTAACTTGAATTTCATCAGCGTCTTTAACGACATGATAATTTGTAATAACGGTGCCGTTATCGGCATCTACAATGACCCCAGAACCGGCACTCTGAGTGCGCCTTCTTTGTGGCTGAGAATTAAATTTACGACCATTTTGGCCACCAAAAAAATGCCTAAATAACGGGTCATCTAGCACAGGGTTTGTCACGTTTCGTGTTGTGAAAGTTGAAATATTGACAACTGCAGGATTCACTTTTTCTAGCATCGGTGCAAGCGTCGGCAATGTGTCACCTTGACTATCAAAAATAGGCAGTGCAGAAAAGCAACCCGAACTGAGTGCCATCGCGATGCACAATAGGCACACGCGCTGAAGCGAATATAAGAACATGAAAATACTCCTTAAAGGCAAATAATTAAAAATATTGCTGGATTTTAAAAAGGTTCCAAACAATTAAACCACTGGAAAAAGCGCTAAATACCTAACACTTGGAACAAGGGTAGACATTCAGCATCTGAAATAAGTTCAAAAATAGAGAAAAAAGGTAAAAAAACACCGTTTTAAGAAAAATAAGTGGCTTCTCACCAACATCATAGCAACGCCAACCGCACCACAGCGGCCTATAAAGCC
>DDED01000001.1 GCA_002336035.1 Cellvibrionales bacterium UBA1963 | reverse complement strand
GTCAGCCAATAAGTCGATCAATCGGCAGGCGTTAGCAACAATACTGCGTGAGCATTAGCTTGCGCAGAGCCAATTTTTTTGCCGATAAACTAGTGTTTGCACTTGACGGCTTATTTGGACAGTTAATATCGGTATCGCAAGGCTATCCCTGAAGAAGGTGTTAAGAAGCATAGCTAGTACCTGAAGTCGCTGAACACTTCAGGGTAATCCCGCCAGTAATATTGTAATCTCGTGTCTGGCCAGTCTTGATAAATGCTGTCCCAGTTCAGCGAGTCAATTCGCCAGCCATGATGAGGGTCGAGATTACTAACAAATACCGGTGCGCCGTAATCGCAAAATCGTGTATCAACACTGAGCCTCACTGTATTGTCAGTGGTGTTGGGTTCAGCTCGATGCACGCAGCAAGAATGAAAAATAATGACATCACCTTGTTCAACATCAGAGACATGCCAAATAGTTTCATGGTCTAGTATTTCGCATTGTACGCCGCCAACACCGTCTGCTTGTGTCACGGGTCGAACGCCATCTTTGTGAGAGGCGGGCAGTATCTGTAACCGTCCCATGCCTTGCTTTGTATCGTGAAGCGCAACCCACATGCCTGCCATCGTTGGACCGGCTTGATGCGACCGTGCGTCTTGGTGGGCTGGTGTTTCATAACCCAACTTTTTAGGGCAGGCGACACGTCCGAGCTTCATTGGATACACAAACACCTTTTCCCCAACCAGCAATTGCATTAATTGCTGCACATCGTCTTGATGAAAAAAATCATGAAAGTACGGCAGTGACTGTATTTTTGGGTAGACCTCATCCCATATTGCGTCTGTTTCAAAAAAAGGCTTGCCGATAAGTTGCGGCAGTTTTTTCTCATGATCAAAAGCAATATGAGGCGCAAGGCATTGCAACATTTGATGCATAAGGTGGTCGCAGCGTTGACGGCTGACCGCTCGCTTAAAATATAAATAACCGTCGTCATTAAATCGTCTACGTAAGAGAGCAGGGTCTTCATTTGGGCGTGAAATAACGAGGGGTAGTTGCTGGGTCATGGTATTTAAACGTGGTTGGCGGTTGGTTTTTTCATCGAAAAATTCCCCACCATAGTAAACCCATACGATTAATTGATAAAGCAATTTTTTACAATCGGCACGATTGAGGTGCCAGTGATTTTTCAAGAATTTGTAAAAAGATGTAATGAAATAACGGCAATTGTCATATTTATCAGGTCTTTGACTAAAGTATTTGTATAAATAATCAAATATTGGTACGAGTTTAAGTTGATATACGCCACTAAAAGCGAGTTTAAGGAGGGATATTTATCTATGAAGGGACTTATTTTTTTATTATCACTGTTTATGCTATCCGCTTGCGGTACTGGTTCAACGCAACAGCCAGCGATCAAGCCTGCTCAAATCACGGTTGACCTAAATTCTCGAGAAGGCTTTTACCTTCGTTGGGACGACAGCGATAACGCTACCCATTATCAGCTTTTACAGCGCAAAGCTGGTGAAACCAGTTTTAGCCAGATTGGTGATGATTTACCTGCAGGACGTCACAGTGACGGCAATAATTATTCATTTTTAGCGGAAGAAAATAGTTTTTTTCAATTAAATAGTTGCAACGCAGATACTTGTAAGGCTTCGGCTATGATCAGTATTCGCGCACCTTCAACAATGACCATGAATTTAGAAGACAATGACAGGGTTCGATTTGGCTGGTCTGACGTTAGTTATGCTAGTTATTATCAGGTCTGGAAAAGAGGCAACGATGAGACTGAATTCACTCAAGTTAGTGACAATATTGCTGCAGGTCAGCAAGAGTTTTTAACCACTGCATCACTTGAGATGCTTCAGGATATGGAGTTTGAGTTAAGGGCATGCAATGCATCGGGTTGCACTGTCGGCAAGCCGGTCAAAGAAATGCATACTTCCCTAAAGGTTCATTTTAAAAAATTAATGGTTGATGATGAATTCTTTCTGCGTTGGGAAGATGCCTATTATGTGACTTATTATAATTTATATAAAAAAATATCTTCTGAAAAAGACTTTACCCTAATTGAAAAAAAATTAATAAGGGGTAAAACGCATCAAAATTTGTATGATTTTAGCGATGAAAAAGACACCTTGTTTAAGCTTGAGAGTTGTAATGTGTCGAGCTGCATGAGCTCTATTTTACGTATAGAAACAGCAGCACCTTCACTCGTTACAACCACCGATAAAGCCTTTCAATTTGTTTGGCAGGACGTGAGTTATGCCAGTCATTATCAGTTGTGGCAAGATATTACTGGGGCCGGATCGTTTGAGAAGGTGGCAGATAACATTCCAGCAGGAACCGAGCAGTACCAATACGACATCACGAAATTAGCAGACTATGCTGCGTCAGAGTATCGTTTAAAAAGTTGCAATACAACCGGTTGCAGTCTATCTGAGTCAATCAACATTCAGCCGGCCCAAATAAAATCTCTGTTTTCTAAAAAGGATTATTTAAAGTTTACGTGGCCAGACGTCGGTTTTGCAAATTACTACCAGCTGTTAGAAGACCCCGATGGAGCCTCGGGCTTTAAACAGATAGGCATTAATATTGTGCCGGGCACTGAGTCGGTCGATCACGCGGTGACATTGGCCGATCGCAAAACTGCCAAGTACCAACTCAACAGTTGCAATGCGGTGGGGTGTTTGCCTTCGGCCCCGATAACCGTGAACTTCAAAGCCGCCTCGCCGTCAATTAAATTCAGTAATAATGGATACATGATTAGATGGATTGATGTGGCTAATGCAACACATTATCAAGTTGAAGAAAATTCTGATGGTGTATCTAACTTTATCTCAGTGAGTAATAATATTGACCCTGCCGAACAGCAATATGACCACCGAGTCGCGGATTATGCTAATCGTATGAAAGCACAGTATCGTTTACAGACTTGCTATGTCGTGGGCTGTCTCGAATCGCCTCCATTGGCAGTCAGTGGATTCGTTCCCGCCGAGCTCAGTTTATCATTTGCACCTGATAAAACATTTAGCTTTACATGGCTTGACACTAATAATGCCAGTTATTTCCAGCTGTGGGAAAACCCTGATGGTGCCTCTGGTTATCGGCAGTTAAGTGGTGATATTTCTGTAGGTGAGCAACGCTTTGATCATGCTGTGCCATTGTATGCTCGCACTAATGCGCAATATCTTTTATACAGTTGTAATGATCAGATGGGTTGCCTAAGTTCACCGGTGGTGAGTGTTGCGGGTACCATGGTCAATAGCATCAGCTATTTTAAAGCCAGCAATTCGGATGCGCACGATGAGTTTGGTAATTCTGTTGCGTTGAGTCATGACGGGCGTACATTAGCGATTGGTAGCCCCAATGAGAGCAGCGAATTAGACGTGTCTACTTATAACAGTGCCAATAATGATGCAAGTAACTCAGGCGCAGTGTATGTCTTTATCCTTACCAATATGGGTTGGGTAGAGCAAGCGTTAATTAAAGCAACCGACGGTGAAATAAATGACAGTTTTGGTAAATCTGTCTCACTCAGTGCCGATGGTCATACGTTAGCTGTTGGTGCGACAGGTGAAGACAGTGACGCGCAAGGAATAAATGGCGACCGTATGAATAATGATGCGTCGGTTTCTGGTGCTGCGTATGTTTACACACGCAATATGAATAGCTGGTCAGAACAGGCGTATATAAAAGCGAGTAACAGCGGTGCCAGCGATGTTTTTGGCCATAGCATCAGTCTCAGTGATGACGGTCATACATTAGCCGTCAGCGCTATGCGTGAAAAGAGTGCTGCAAAGGGTATAAATGGCGATAGCAGTGATAATACAATGAGGGAGTCAGGTGCTGTCTATGTGTTTGATCGAACGGGCGACAGTTGGTCTGAGCAGGCCTATATCAAAGCCAGCAACACAGGCCTTACTCACCGTTTTGGTAATGGTATAGAGATCAGTGGAAGCGGACAGTTTTTAGTGGTGGGTGCTTATTATGAGCGGGGTGGAGGTTCAACTGTTAACAGTGATGGCAATGCTGATAACAAAAGATGGAGCGGAGCAGCCTATATTTTTAGTCGCACAAGCGGCCAATGGCTCGAGCAGGCGTACTTAAAGGCCAGTAATAGCGAGGAAAGGATATTCTTTGGTTGGAGTGTGGCAATTAATAAAGCGGGTAATGTGGTCGCTATTGGCGCAAAGGACGAATCCAGGGCAGGCCAAGGCGTCAATGATAATCAGGTTTTGGGGGTGAGTAGTTCTGCGGGTGCGGTTTATCTATTCAGACGAAGCGAAACTCAGTGGCAACAGACCGATTATATAAAAGCCAGCAATACAGGTGAAGGCGATAACTTCGGTACATCAGTGAGTCTTAGCGATAGCGGCGATTGGTTAGCTATTAGCAGTTCATTGGAGAAGAGTTCGGCGACGGGTATTAATGGCGATCAACTCAGTGATACGGCAGACAATTCAGGAGCTGTTTATGTTTTTTCCTATAACGGCATTGCTTGGCAGCAACAGGCTTATGTTAAAGCAAGCAACACGGGAGCAAGCGACTTATTTGGTTACACCGTGGCTTTGAGTGGCGATGGGGAATCAATGGCTGTTAATGGTAGATGGGAAGATAGTGCTGCAAAAAGTGTCAATGGCGATCAAACCGATAATAGTGCTGAAAATTCGGGCGCAGTGTATGTCTATTAATTTCTTGTCATCGTGAATGACCTCAATAGTTGATCCAGGCGGCATGACCATCGTATAGCTGAATGTTAATACATTAAATGGGCAATAGCGATGCTTTCTGCTAATAAAAAAATTCTGCTTGTGACGGGTGCCACCGGCTTTGTCGGTAGCCATTTTGTCGAGCGCATGCTCAACGAAAAAGAGTATCAACTGCGCTGCCTTGTTCGTGATAAAGACAATCTGGGCCGACTAGAGGCTTACCGCAACCAGTTGCAGTGGGCAGAGGGTGATATCACCGACAAAGAAAGCCTTAAGGCAGCTTTTAGCGACGTTTGGGGCGTGGTGAATTTAGCCGGCTACCGTGAGTTCTGGAGCCACCATGAAAATCACTATTACCAAATTAATGAGTTCGGCGCAAAAAATGTCTTCATGGCTGGTTTAGAGGCCGGGGTCGAAAAAGCCGTGCAAGTCAGTACCCCTCTCGCATATGGTGTGCCAAAAGAAATACCCTTCAATGAAGACAGCCCAGCAGGCAGCCACCCTAATCGTTATGGGCACAGTAAACATCTTGGTGACAATGCCGTTTGGGCGTTACACCAAAAAAACGGATTACCTTTAAGCGTGGTGTATTTGGCCGCCGTGATAGGCGCCGGCGATGATAAAGCTACAATGGAAGTTCGTCGTGCTGTCGAGGGTAATATGCCCGCTTTAGTGGGTGCTGATACGACGTACACGTATGTTTACTTAGGTGACGCTGTTGAGGCTATTGCTCAAGCTGTCATGCGGGAAGAAACGGTTGGCGAACGTTATTTAATTGGGGTAGAGCGGGCGACAACGCGTGAGTATTTCCATTTAATCGGTAAGTTGGCAGGCGTCCAAATACCTAACCTTAATATTCCAGAGGCGATATTGAAGCCCGTAGCTGCGGTAATGGAGTTTGTGTCTCGTTTTACGGGTACCCGTCCTTTACTGCCTCTTGATGTATTAAGAACGACGGCTGCTGGCTCGTTATTATTTGACGGCAGTAAAGCGCAAGAGGCTTTAGGCTTAGACTATACGCCTCTATCTATTGCCTTGGCTGAATCAGTAGAAGAGATACAGCGGGCGGCCGCATAGCACCCAAGCGTCGTTACTGGCAAATAATTGCGACTGCAATTATTTGTTATAAAATTCTTGGCAAGCGTAACCAACCCATGCTGCAAGGTGTTAGGTCATTCACCGTTGATCCTTTCAATCGGCTGCCATTCTCTTTCCCTCGAATTAGCATCAATCCGCATTTCTTGATCCGATCTTTTTTACATTCTGGCTTGAATGTAAAACCTGTTTAAATTGTTTTTTTTACGCAATTTTTTTTTGAATATATCTCTTATCCTTGTTGGGCTTTTGATAAAAAGCGACAAGTAGTATGGGCCGCCATACATTTTTTTAGCGCTTAAAAAAATGGTGATCATAGACGGTGAGTCGGTTAAATAAACCATAATATTAATATTTGAGGAGCATATAATGAACCATTTTATACGAGCAGGATTAACAACTTTAATGGCCACGGCGTCTTTATCCGCAATGGCTGAAAATGCATACTATGCGTCAGTCGACATTGGCCGCAGTGATTGGAAAGGTAGTGTCGATGAAACTGTTACTGAGCCAACGATTGCTGTTGGCTACCAATTTAACGACAACTTTTCGGTTGAGTTAGGCTTCCAAGATTTTGGTGATGTCAGTGACAGCAGCGGTGCTAGTAAGAACCATTTCAATGCCGATGCAATTCAGGTTTCGGTGATTGGCAGCATAATGGCTTCAGAAAGTATTGGCTTATTTGCGCAGGTCGGGTTAGACATGTGGAACATTACAAGTCAGGATGTGAGCCAATCTGCGTCTGATCAAAACGACATCTTCTTTGGTGTGGGTGCTTATTATGAAGTTGCTGAAGCGATTGACATTAATTTTAAGTATCAAATGCATGACCTTGATCGAGGTGCTGGTTCTGGGCGCAAGAGTCAAGATATCGACACAATGAGTTTGGGCGTAAAATACACGTTCTAATTTACGCGATTAGTTCAGCGACAAGTCATGCCATTGTGCGTGACTTGTCGTTTTTTTTTGGGCGATGAAAGCGTCTTAATCGACTTCTGCCATTGGCGGTAATCGCTGCTCCAGCAGTGCCTCAAAGCGAGTGGTTAATTGCGTTCGGTAACTGGGTTTTGTCGCAATTAAAAAAGTCCCTTTTTTGACCCCGTCTAAAACCGGCTCGAACGCATCGTCAGGTGATGCACCGGTATCGAGCATCGACTGCAATGCGTCGACGCAAAGTTTGCCGTCATCGGTGTGATCGTTGCCTAAGGCTGAAGGGCGAAGCTCTCCCGTTTGTGCAATACCGGTTTTGAAATTGCTAGGCGTAAGTACGCTAGCGCCAATTTTAGAGCCCACCATATCAAGATCTAAAGCGAGACATTCGGTGACCGACAGTGCCGCAGACTTAGACACTACGTACGGTGCTGACATGGGGCCCGCTACATAGGCCGCAACTGAGGCTGTATTCACCACATGCCCCGGTGTATCTTGTGCCATCATGCGTGGTACAAACGCGCGAATGCCATGAATAATGCCATATAAATTTACGCTTAAAGCCCAATCCCAGTCTTCGATGCTCCGTTCCCAGCTAAGGCCGCCTTGAAAGACCCCGGCATTATTAATCAACAAGTCGACTTGGCCGAGTGTGCTAAAACAAAAGTCAGCGAGACGCTGAACAGAGTCAGCATTTGCAACATCAACGTGTTGGGCGATGGCAGTTTTACTGATCGACATTGCGGTTGCTTGTGCCTTGCTTTCATCGATATCAGCAACAACGACGGTCATACCTTGACGAGCAAACCCTTCGGCAAGTGCGGCACCAATTCCGTTTGCCGCTCCCGTTATGACGGCGACTGAGTTTTCAAATGTATTTAACATCAACAGACCTCTGTGTGATTATCGCTTAAGCTCGCTTTGGCTAGATTTATCGCGGCATTTCATGGTTGCTTACTCCCTTGATTATGCACGCAGAAGCAAGGGCTTAGTGCCTCATCCTAAGTTGACTGAACGCAGGGGTCAATTGTCTGTACTTTAAAAGATGGTAATCACTTATCGGATCACATCTTTGATGTCAAAACGGTCACTCGCAATCAACGGGTACAATCAGTATTATAAAAAATGGAGATTTAATGAGGAAGTGATCATGTCAGAATGCCCCTATGCCAACTTAATGGACCCATCATTTGCAGATGGCGGTCTCGATAATGCCGAAATCGCTCGAATTCGTGAAGCTGGCCCTGCGGTCTGGATAGAAGACCCTGTTAGTGGCGTGCCTTTTTGGGCCATCACTCAGCAGTCGTCACTTGATTTTGTTTCAAAAAACAATCACCTTTTTTCTTCAGAGCGTCGTGGTGCCATTCCTATGGAAATGGACCAAGAGATGGTCGATAACATTCAATCACGAATGTTCTTAAATCTCGATCCGCCGCGTAATTTAGAATACCGCAAATTGATTCGCGATCATTTTTCACCGGCTCAAGTGGCAACGTATGAGCCCAGTATTCGCGCCCATGCCAAGCGTATCGTAGATAGCGTGATTGAGCGTGGTGAGTGTGAGTTTGTTCGTGATGTGGCCGCTGAGTTACCGTTATTAGTGATCCTTGAGTTTTTTGATATTCCGCCTGAAGACCGTAAAAAGTTTTTTGAGTGGACCAATAAAATGATCTTTTCAGAAGATCCCAACACGATCAGTGAGGTCGATGGTCGTGCTCAAGCTGAGGCCGCAGCTGCCGAAATGATGTTTTATGCGTTTGATTTGGCAAAAAAATGGCGCGGTTCAGAAGAAAAGAATGTCAGTAGTCAGCTATTGAATGGCACCATAGAAGGCGAGCCTATTTCTGACGAAACCTTTGCTTGGATTGTGTTAATGATTATTTCGGCGGGAAATGAAAGCACCCGAACCACCATCACCCATGCGATGAAAAATCTTATCAATAATCCAGAGCAGTACCGTTATTTGCAACAACATCCTGAAAAAATGGACGATGCCATCTATGAGATGTTGCGTTTTAATACACCGTTTATCTGCATGCGTCGAACGGCCACACAAGATCTTGTGGCTCCAGAATTAGGTAACGTTGAAATTAAAGAAGGCGACAAAGTGATTCTTTATTATCACGGTGTTAACTTTGATGAGGAGGTATTCCCTGACAATGCCTTTGATTTTGACATTCATCGTGCTGAAAGGCACCCAGATTTAGGCCGTAAAATTCGCTCTTTCGGCATTGGGCGCCATAACTGTTTTGGCATGAATCTCGCTAAATTAGAAATGCGAGTGATGCTGCAGGAAGTTATCTCGCGAATGGATAATCCTCAGCTTGATGGTGAAATTAAGTACTTGCATTCAAATTTTGTGCAAGGTATTGATTCAATGAAAATCACGTTTGATAAGGCCCCAGCAATGAAAGACGACAAAACCAACGCGGCGTAAACGCCGCTCACTGCCATCTAAATAGTTAAAGCCTATTGAGAGTCCTTGTTTAGTCGTTATAGCCAGTCAGGCAACAACTTGTGTTGTTTGCAGAACGGTTGGGCATGAATGTTTTGACCACTCATTTCCCCTGAAGCGTCTTCTTCGCACAGCCAACGAATCACTGCGGCAGGCACTGTGACAGGCGCTGAGCTAATCCCCAACTTTTCTAATTTACTGGTTTCACCCATTATTGCTACCATTGATTCGCTGGTGACTAAGCCAGGCTCTACATTGTAAGCTCTAATGCCATGACCATTGTATTCTAAATGCAAAATACCAGCCATTCGGTGAAGCGCAGCTTTGGTTGCCCCATGGGCAAAACTCCAGCCGCCCTCAGCCAACTTCAGTGGCGGATCGAGCATGCCTGCCTCGGATGTTAGATTTATAATAATCCCTGAACCGCGTTGCAACATAGCCGGTAGTAAGGCGCGAACAATATACAGTTGCGACAGTACATTTGCTTGAAAGGCTTTTTCAATATCAGAAAATTCACTGCTTAGTAAGTCACTCATGAGCCCCGGGCCTTGGTAAATGGCATTGTTGACTAGTACGTCAATTTTTCCAAAATACCCGATAGCAGCATCTATTGCGAGGTCAATAGTGGCGTGGTCTAACAAATCAAGAGGCACCGAAATAGCATCACGACCTAGTGCGTTAACTTCGGCTTTAGTTTGTTCTAAGCTGCCGGCTAGTGGCTGACCTTGTCGATCGAGAACGTTTTCTGTGGCTCGATGAGTTGGGCTTAGCGTCCGCGCAGCAAGAACTAAGTCATAG
>DDED01000077.1:458-4264 GCA_002336035.1 Cellvibrionales bacterium UBA1963 | reverse complement strand
CTTTATCGTGGTAAAAGCGGCCGAGTTGTCATGCTTGATGCTTATTGCGCTCACATGGGTACTCACATAGCCGCCAGTAAAAGCCCTGAGATCGTCGCAACGGACAAACAAATCGAAGGTGATTCGATTCGTTGCCCTTACCATGGGTGGCGTTATGCGCCCGATGGTCAAGTTGACGACATCCCCTATCATGACGGACCTTGCCCTAAATCAGCGGCCATTAAATCTTATGAAGTAAGAGATAACATGGGCTGCATTATGATGTGGCATGATCCCGAAGGTAACGCCCCTAGTTACGAACCGCCCTACCTTAAAGAGTGGGACGATCCTGCATGGGTGCGCTGGGACCTGGACCATCTAGGAACCATCGATATTCATCCGCAAGAAATTCTTGACAACATGGCTGACTGCGCTCACCTTGGCCCAACCCATGGCGCGCCCTGCGAATACTTTGAAAATGAATTTAGAAACCACGTGGTTATTCAACGCCAAGGAGGATTTCACCATACTTATGGCTGCTACTTATCCAGTATCACTTGGTACACGGGCCCGGGCATTTTACTCTCTAAGCAAGATTTCGGCGGTGCCATTACCTATGAGTTAATCGCCAATACACCGGTTGAAGATGGCGTAACGCAGGTCTGGCATGCGGCTTTAGCTAAAGCCGAAAATATTCCACATTCTGCAGAAGATATCGCTGCAGCAAAAGAAGTGCAAGCCGGCGCTCTGCACGCATTTTCTGCTGATTTTGATGTTTGGAAACATAAGCGCCCCGCGATCCGTATCATGCAATTAAAAACGGACGGGCCGTTTAATATGAACCGCAAATGGTACAAGCAATTTTACGATGCCGCTGATAATTCCTCAACCTACACCAATGAATCCAATGGCATCCATCAAATCCCTAATTTCCCAGCACCAAGCCAAGACGTGCACTACCTCGAAGAAGGCTTACATCTGTGAAAGCACGCCTTAAGAAAAAAAGCATCTAAAGGATTGGGTGCTTTTTTTTTGCTTAACCCTCAATGCCTATACAGCGGTCTCATCTAATAATACGGGATTAACACATGCTACCTGCAATCGTCTCATTACCTGACGCTATTACTCCTCACTGGCTTAATCAAACGCTGGCGGCACACAACCCTGCCTTTGAACATGCTGAGATAATTGATGTTGATTATCAAATGATTGGCACTGGAAAAATGGGCGATAATGCTAGGCTAACCATTAAATACAGTAGCGATAGTCACACGGGCCGACTTCCACATACATTAGTGGCCAAGCTACCAGCTGCAGATCCCGTGGCTAAACAAATGTCTGCCAGTTCTGGAGCCTATGCTAGAGAGGTGCTCTTTTATCAGCAGCAAGCACAACTTACTGAAATGCATCTACCAAAAATTTACTACAGTGCTAGCGATGAGGCCGGCGAAGAATTTATTATTTTAATGGAAGACATGGCGCCTGCCGAGCCAGGTGATCAGTTGCTGGGCGAAACGATTCATAGAGCTGAAATGGCTATCGATCAAGCAGCAAAATTACACGCTGCTTTTTGGGAAAGCGATAAATTGGATGGCGAGCATATTTCCAGACCCTATGAGGAAGAAAATGCCGCATTTGGCGGCGCTCTACTGCTAGACGCTTGGCCTAAATTCCTCGAGCGTTTTAGCCACGGCTTGGCGCCCGAAGCCATCGCATTCGGGGACTTATTTGTTGCCAGCTACAGTCAGTGGATAGGCCGTTTTAAAGGGCCTAAAACACTCGTCCACTCTGACTTCCGATCAGAAAATATTTTATTTAACGACCACGGTGAAAATGCCTCGGCGATCACTGTTGACTGGCAATCAATTGCCATCAGTTGTGGCCTTACCGATATCGCGTATTTTATTGGTGGAAGCCTGACAAGTGAATTGCGTCGCCAGCATGAAAAGACCTTAGTCTCCCGATACCGATCAGCGCTTGAGCTGGCAGGCGTTAAAACCAGTGAGGCCGAGTGCTGGGAACAATACAGAGAATTCGCTATGAATGCATTTATGACGGTAATACTGGGTGCTGTCTATACGGGTGCCGCTGAACGCAGTGATAAAATGTTTTTAATCATGGCCCAGCGTCATTTTCAACAATGCCTTGACTTGCATTCAGCCGAATTTTTATCAATTTAATTTTCTAATTTTTACATACAACCACAGTGACGGGCATAACAATTCATCCCGTCATGATCTATGACGGTAAACGCTCTCGTATCAAAGGTATTCTCCGTAATATCATAAGATTTTCATGTAACTTAACTCACTAGACACTTCAGCAGATCGGTAACTACTATGAATTTTGAATTTTCCGACGATCAAAAACTGATTCAGGATCAAGCACGACTCTTTTTAACCGAGCATTCACCCCTCACTGCCGCTCGTCAGGTGATGGATGGCACCAGTGGCTATGATTCCCACCTATGGAAGTCCATTGTGGATCTTGGTTGGTCTGCAACCGCTATTGATGAACAATATGGCGGTTTGGGTTTAGGATCGTTAGAGCTGTGCGTAATTGCTCAAGAACTGGGTCGCTCATTAACGCCTATTCCATTTTTTAGTACGATTTACCTTGCCGCTGAAATCATCCAACAGCATGGCAGTGAGCAACAAAAGCAATCATGGCTGCCCGACATTGCCGCAGGTAAAGCTATATTTTGTATCGCTAGCACTGAACGGGCTGGGCAACATTTATTTCAGGCCAAGCGAACTCAATTCGCTAACGATCAATTAAACGGCAAGAAGATTGCCGTTCTTGACGGTGCCGATGCAGATTACGCTATCGTGAGCGCGTCCAGTGCTGAGCAGGATCATTCGCTGTATCTGGTTGATCTTAACCAACCCGGCGTGCAGCGCTGTGTCTCTGCGTCGATTGACAGCAGTCGGCCGCTTGCTAGCATTGAGTTTAATAACGCTTCAGCACAACGTCTCGGTGCTGAAAATGCGGCGTCTTCTATCCTTACACAAGCATTCGATCGCGCGGCCGTTTTTACCAGCTTTGAGCAACTCGGTGGCTGTGAGGCAACAATGCAGATGGGTATAGATTATACGAAACAACGATTTGCTTTTGGCCGATCAGTGGCCTCTTTTCAAGCCATTAAACATATTTTCGCTGACATGTATGTCGCAATAGAACTCGCTCGCTCAAATGCATACTTTGCGGCCTGGGCGTTAAGTGTTAATGATGAGAAATTACCTCTAGCTGCGGCCACTGCACGAGTAAGCGCGACTGATGCCTATTATTTTTGCAGTAAAGAAAATATCGAAGTGCATGGCGGGATGGGTTTTACCTGGGAATTTGACTGCCATTTGTACTACAAAAGAGCCCAGCTACTTTCTTCCATTATTGGCAGTAGTCGATGGTGGCGCGAGCAATTAGTCACCCGCCTTCTTAACGAATAAATCGGATGACCACGCTAAACTTACATTAACAATGCAGAGCAGACTATGGATTTTAATGACACTGAAGAACAAGCGCTATTTAGATCAAAAGCTAAAACTTGGTTAGCCGCTAATGCTCAAGCCAAACGACAAGGCTTGATGTCTGGCAATCAAGAAGACCGCTATCAGCAGGCCGTTGATTGGTACCACAAGCGATTTGACGCAGGTTTTTCGTGCCTAACGTGGCCAACAGAGTACGGCGGCCAGGGCCTCAACCAAATGTATCAAGTCATTTGGAACCAGGAAGTTAGCCAGTACGGTGAACCCGACGAGTATTTTGTGATTGGCATTGGCAACTGTGGCCCTGCACTGATGACGTTTGCTAGCGAAGAGCAAAAACAA
>DDED01000077.1:0-146 GCA_002336035.1 Cellvibrionales bacterium UBA1963 | reverse complement strand
TTGCTAGCGAAGAGCAAAAACAAACTTTATTGCCGCGGATGGCAAGAGCTGATGATATTTGGTGCCAATTATTTAGCGAACCAGGTGCCGGCTCAGATGTGGCAGGCCTGAGCACTAAAGCTGAAAAAAACGGCGACGGATGGAAG
>DDED01000064.1 GCA_002336035.1 Cellvibrionales bacterium UBA1963 | reverse complement strand
TTACTTAAATGAATGGCTTGTCCGCCGTTTAGTAGCAACTGGCGCTTAATGATCTCTTTATAGTGGCGCATCCATCGAACTTTCTTTTTAGGCATGCTGTCGACATGAAACATATCGATGACGTCCATTAACGGTATGTCCGTTGACCACTGCTGTGTGACAAAGGCAGCCCGCATCGAAAACTGATCCTCTTCCGCGTTCCAAAAGCTCATGTAATGCATATGCCTAAAAGGCCCAAACATATCATCGTCCAGTTTTACCAGCCTACGTTTAATAGGGCCACCAAAAATATGCTGATCAACCCAGCCAAGCATCCGAATAACTTTTTTTTCAGTTAAAGACGGGAAGAACATTTCCCAATATAAAAAGTCATTAAATTTATCACCATCTGCGGACATTAATCGATGCATCATGGTTGTACCGCTGCGAGCATGACCAATAATGAAAATAGGCTGGATTATTTTCTGCAGCCAGAGACGTGGGAAAAACACATAATCTAATAGAAAAAAAACAGCATGAAAGCTACTTTCAAGAGGAACTAAGATTAATAATTTAAATAAGGTCTTGCGACGAAGAGGCCAGTCCTTTAGTCCCCAGACATGTTTCAAGACTTTATAATAGTAGTCAAAATCAAAATACATAGGTATACCTTTTTTGCTAGCGTTTATTAGTATAACTTTACTGATGCTTAGTCGTGATGCAGTTAGTAAAGTCATTTTAAACCTAAAGAGGGCATGTGATGGTTTTAAATAACGGTAACCATCACTTTTCAGCTATTTTTCCACGGTTATCGGCATGTATTGGTTTAAGGTTGGCCTCTTTATTGCAGAATATTAGTTTTACAGTCTTTTTAGGTAAAAGGTGACGTAAAACCGTCAGTGGATATTAATGGCAGAAGAAGAGAACGGCCAAGAGAAAACCGAAGACGCCACGTTTAAACGGCTTGAAAAAGCGAAAGACGAAGGTCAGGTTGCTCGATCACGTGAATTGGGGACTACCTTATTGTTAATGACGGGTGGTTTTTGCTTATTGATCTTTGGCTCTGATCTGAGCGCGAAAATTCAATCGGTCATGACGACAAATTTTACTTTTGATCGTGTGTCAGCGATGGATCCTAACAGAATGATATCTCATTTATCCTTGTCTATAGAAGCATTGCTGTCAGTAGTGGGTACTATTTTAGTCTTGCTAATGCTTGCAGGCGCGCTAGGCGCTATAGGCTTAGGCGGTTGGATTTTCTCACCAAAGCCGATTCAGCCAAAATTGAGCCGTCTTAATCCTATTTCAGGGCTCAAGCGAATGTTTTCTCTAAAATCTTTGGTTGAATTATTAAAGGCAACTGCTAAATTCTTATTAGTTGCTTTGGTAGCGAGTGTGATTTTATACCAAATGAAAGGCGACTTACTGTCTATCGGTCAGCAATCCATTCGGCCGGCAATAAGTCATGCGAGTTGGATAATTATTTGGTCCGCTATTGGCATGAGTGCCGCTACTATTTTAATAGCACTCATAGACGTGCCTTTTCAAATTTTTGATAATGCCCAAAAGTTAAAAATGACGCGTCAACAAGTCAAGGACGAGTTCAAAGATTCGGAAGGAAAGCCAGAAGTTAAGAGTCGTATTCGTCAACTGCAACGAGAATTAGCTCAAACGAGAATGATGTCGGCTATTCCGGATGCCGATGTAATTATCACAAACCCAGAACATTTTTCTGTCGCGTTGAAATATGACGCTGAGGGCTTGTCTGCGCCTATCGTTGTTGCCAAAGGCGCAGATCAAATTGCAATTAAAATTAGGGAAGTTGCCTCTGCCCATAAGGTGCCTATTATGCAATCTCCACCATTAACGCGAGCAATTTTTTATAGCACGGAGATCGATCAAGTGATTCCTGCCAAGCTCTATCTCGCTGTTGCCCAAGTGTTGGCTTATATCTATCAATTGCGTCAGCGGCCAACGTATCGACCCTCGCCGGGTCCCATTCGCAACAGCCAGTTAAATCAGCAGCTAGAGATTCCCGAAGAACTGCAATTTAATGCTGCTGGCAATCTTGTGTCTTAGTTCACAAAATGGTTTAAAAACAATATGAAGCGCAGTCTGTATCAAGACTTGGTTTGGTTCTTGCAACAGTAATTATACGGGGTTTTTGGTGTCAATTTTGTGTCACCTTTAATTAATTTGATCTTTTATCGAGATGATTCCTTTTGACGACTGAGCAAACAATTTCACGATTTGGTAATGCAGCACAGGGCAATCTGGGGGTTCCTTTCTTGCTGCTTACGATGCTCGGAATGATGACTTTACCCGTCTCTCCATTCATTCTTGACACGCTTTTTTCCTTTAATATTGCACTATCCATCGTTGTCCTGCTAGTGTCGGTTTATGCTTTGAGGCCCCTAGATTTTGCTGTTTTTCCAACCATTTTATTAATTGCTACCTTACTTCGTTTGTCTTTAAATGTGGCATCGACACGCGTTGTCCTTCTTGAGGGCCATACCGGTGGGGATGCAGCGGGCAAAGTGATTCAATCCTTTGGAGAAGTGGTCATTGGGGGAAATTACGCGGTTGGTCTTGTGGTATTTTTAATCTTGATGATTATTAATTTCGTTGTTGTTACCAAAGGTGCAGGTCGCATCTCTGAAGTTAGTGCGCGCTTTACGCTCGATGCAATGCCCGGTAAACAAATGGCCATCGATGCCGATTTAAATGCCGGCATTTTAAGCCAAGACGAAGCAAAGTTAAGGCGCCAAGAAGTTGGCAGTGAAGCCGATTTTTATGGCGCAATGGACGGCGCGAGTAAATTTGTTCGAGGCGATGCTATTGCTGGGATATTAATTTTAGTGATTAATATTATAGGTGGCATTGGCATTGGCATGTTGCAACACGACTTATCGTTTGGCAATGCGATGGAGGTTTTTACTTTACTGACCATAGGGGACGGATTAGTTGCACAGATACCCTCTTTATTATTGTCTACAGCAGCTGCAATAATGGTCACAAGGGTGAACAGTGAAAGTGATATGCGAGAGCAGGTCCTTGATCAAATGTTCGCCTCTCCAAAAGCATTAACCGTGGCTGCCATGATTTTGACTGTAATTGGCGTGATACCTGGCATGCCGCATTTTGCTTTTCTGAGTCTAGCGCTTGTTTGCGTCATTGGTGCGGTGTTAATCCAGCGAAAAATCCTGAGACAAGAACAGTCACTAATCGAGCAGCAGCAAGCCCATCAACTAACAGCGTCTGAGCAATCACAAAATTCCGGCGCTGACTTGGTTTGGGACGACGTTGCCCCCGTTGATATGATTGGGCTTGAGGTGGGTTATCGATTAATTCCTATGGTTGATAAGAATCAATCGGCAGAATTACTGAGTAGAATTAAGGGAATACGAAAAAAATTATCTCAAGAGATTGGTTTTCTTATTCCTTCTGTGCATATTCGGGATAATTTAGACCTACAACCGAATGCTTACCGAATCTCTTTAATGGGCGTGAGTATTGCCGAGGCAGAGGTTTTTCCTGACAAACATTTAGCCATTAATCCAGGTCAAGTGTTCGGTGATGTAGACGGTACGCAGATTAAAGACCCCGCATTTGGTTTGGATGCTGTTTGGGTTGAAAGCAGTGTCAAGGACCATGCTCAGACTTTAGGTTATACCGTCGTTGATGCAAGTACGGTCATTGCTACTCACATGAATACACTGTTGCAAAAGCACGTCAATGAATTATTAGGTCATGAGGAATTGCAACAAATGCTGGACCGTTTGGCGCGTCACTCACCCAAGTTAGTTGAAACTTTGGTGCCTGATACCTTAAGTATGGGGCAGTTGTTAAAAGTTTTAAAAGGCTTGCTTGCTGAGCAGGTACCCGTTCGTGATTTTAGAACTATAGCCGAGACTATTGTGGCTAATGCGGCCATCAACCAAGACGCCGGTCAATTAATTGAGTTGGTGAGAGCGGCTTTATCGCGATCGATTGTACAAGAAGTTTTTGGAACCACGTCTAACTTATCCGTAGTGACTCTAGCGCCAGCGATGGAACAGATGTTAATGAGTTCTGCTAACTCAAACAATATTGCTGATGTCACGCTTGAGCCTGGTTTGGCTGAGCAGTTGCAACGCTCAATTAATGATGCAGCACAATCACAAGTTATGAAAGGCAGTCCTGCAGTGCTTTTAGTGCCGGCCTTATTGCGGCCAATATTGGCAAAGTTCGTTCGTTTTAGCGCACATGCGCTGCATGTTTTATCTTACAACGAAATACCCGATGACAAACAAGTGACGATTGAAGCGACAGCGGGCTGAATGCCGTCTGTTTGATGTTATTTACACAGGAGATTACCATGCAAGCCACGGCAATGACAAAAGAGCAACGGTTTGTTGCAAAAGATATGAGTCGAGCTATCCGCAAACTCCATGAAGCGTTAGGGCCAGAGGCCATTTTATTGTCTTCAAGAAAATTAGAGGACGGTGTAGAGGTGATAGCTTTGCCTGCCGGTGAAGAGCCTTCAGCTGACAGTATTTATGCCCCGACCAGTGAGCGACGATCAAATCAACGACGCCGAACCGATCACATACAAAATCAAGATCGTTTAGCCTCAACCAATTTGCCCTTAACGGATGATATAAGCACGCCTGCCGCGCGCTTAGCGGTCTCAATTGGCGAAATGAAAAATCCTTATTCAGAGCCAAGTGGCTTAGAAGAGTTGCAACGTGAACTGCAGCAGGTTAAACATATGCTAGAAGAAAAAGTCCAGCGGCAGGGTAAGCATGATGATATATTTACTAGGCCTATTCAGTATGGTTTGTTGAACCGTTTATTAGATTTAGGTTTTAGTCTCGAGATGGCCAGACCTTTAGCAGAAGGGCTTGATTTAGATGATGAGCTAATAAGCGCTACGAATATTGAAAATAAACTTGCACATGCATGGTCACTTTGTCTCGATAGGTTGCATGCAAAAATGCCGATCGCGAGTGAAGATGCGTTAATTAACGGGGGTATCTTTTCCTTTGTTGGTCCTAGCGGTTCAGGTAAAACATCCGCGTTGATAAAGCTGGCTACTCGTTGGTTGCTTGAGCATTCGGTTGAAGACATTGCGATAATTTCTGTTTCTAACGAGACTGAGTCGATTCATCGCTTATCGGCCATGACCAAAATTCCTGTATACCTCGTCGATAAGAAACATACCTTGGCTGAAAGATTGGCTCAATGTTCAATGCGTCGATTGGTGCTAATTGACACGTCGGGTTTAAAGTCAGATGCACCGCAACATCAAGAAGATCTTCACTATTTGGCGAGTTTGCACCAGCTAAAAAGTTTTATTGTTCTGCCTGCAACGGGCGATCATCGATGGTGTAAAAAAGCCATAGCGGATTATCTATCAGCGAATACCGTCGGTTGTATTTTATCGAATATCGACCAAATTGAGACTATCGGTGAAATTATTTGTGTGTTGATGGCGCATCAATTACCCATCAATTATCTCAGCGAAGGCGAATTACTTCCTCATTATATCTATATGCCAACGGCTTCTGAGCTAATGCTGACCCTAGGTGATGATTATTCCAGTTGTTAGTCAGGGTCAACTAAGGCAGTATATTATTCTTAAAAAAGACCTTATTTGTAGGATGACTTTTAAGTGAATGCAAAGCCCAAATTTCGTCGCGATCGCGATCAACCTCACAATACTCGCGTTATTGCTATTTCAGGCGGTAAGGGTGGTGTTGGCAAGTCGAATGTCACCATCAATTTAAGTGTTTGTCTGTCTCTTTTGAATCAACGAGTTATGATTCTTGATGCCGACTTAGGCTTGGCCAATATTGACGTTTTGCTGGGTTTAAAAGTCCAGCGTAACTTAGAAGATGTCTATTTAGGCAAGTGCGATCTTCAAGATGTTTGCTTACAGGGGCCTCATGATGTTCGCATTATCCCATCGAGTTCTGGCACGCAGTCAATGGTTAATTTAAGCAGTCAGCAGCATGCTGGTTTAGTGCATGCTTTTAGTGATTTTGCTGATACTATTGACACTCTGGTTATAGACACCGCAGCGGGCATATCAGACTCGGTTATTCAATTTATTCGCGCCGCGCAAGAGGCATTAATCGTTGTTTGCGACGAGCCATCTTCATTGACCGATGCTTATGCTTTGATTAAATTATTGCATCGGGATCATGGGGTTGATGAGTTTCGAATCGTTGTTAATCAAACCCGCTCAGTTAAAGAAGGTATTCAGCTTTATCAGAGACTGCTTAATACGGCTAATCAATTCTTAGATGTGCAGCTGCGATATGAAGGCGATATTCCTTATGACGATGCTTTGAGAGAAGCCGTTAAGCAACAGCAGGCAGTCACCGTAAGATCACCGAGAAGCCAGTCAGCAAAAGCATTTAAGCGTTTGGCTGAACGTGTTTTAGATTGGCCGGTTAAGAATCATCCCAGTGGTGAACTTGAATTTTTTGTTGAACAGCTTCTTTCTGGCCCTCAAACGTAATGGCCAGTTAAATCTGACTTCGATTGACAGCTACAACCATCTTCACAACGTCTTCTATTACAGCCAATGTTATTCGTTAGGCGTTTTAAAACACCGTCTAATATTGACTCTAAAGTTCAGATTGATGTTTTTTTTCACTCTGAATAGCTGGCTAGATTCTGGAGTTCTTCTAAACTTAACCAAGTCGTTAATGAAATCAATATAAAACGCTTCGGTTATTTGCTTAATTTAACCATAAGACATTGATTTAATTAACTTTTATTATAGTTTTTTGGCATGGGAATACCCGCTGTGAATGACTTGGCATTAGATCCGTCGGTTCGATTAAATAGACAGCTTAAGCAACTGCTTACGCTGATAAAGCGCTTTATTTATAATAAAAATACAGTTGATAATCAAAAGGTTGCTGAGATTTTATTGGCGATTAAAGATTCCTTAAAGCACGTTCAAGCTTCTGAGGCAGATTCTGAGCATTGTCATCGTTTATTGTCTAAGGCATTTTTGTTGATACAAACGGCGCCGCATTTTGTCGACCCCGTCACATTTTTAGAGAATAAATCATCAACGAATATTGTTCCTATTCGATCACATTCATTCGATCTTGCTGATGCCAGTTTTGATCGGATTTTAGAAGCCAGTGATTCTTTGAACCCAGAATACTTTAATAGTCATCTTGACCAATGTATAGAGACACTTTTAACAGAACCGAACTTACTCAATACCAACAACAATACACAAAAGACTAAGCCAAGGCATTTAACAATGGTTGCTTCTAGTGAGCCTTTTTTAGGTTTTCATTTAGGTTCAAAGATGAAGCCTGGTTTGGACCTTAAGGAAGGAAAATAAACGCGGTGGATATATTAACTATAGTAGGCGTCATTATTGGCTTTGCTGCAATTATAGGTGGAAACTTTCTTGAGGGCGGTCATTTGCTAGCACTCGTTAATGGCCCAGCTGCATTGATAGTATTGGGCGGTACGATTGGCGCAGCTGTTTTACAAACACCAAAAGACGTTTTGTTCCGCTCTATTAAGCTATTTGTTTGGATGATCAAGCCGCCAGCCGATGATTTTGAGGAGTTGCACAATAAGATCATTGACTGGGCTAAAGTGGCAAGAAAAAACGGCTTATTGGGTTTAGAAAAAGTTGCTATGGTCGAAGGGGTAAGTTATTCAAAAAAAGGCTTGCAGCTATTGGTTGATGGAAATGAGCCAGAGCAAATTAGATCTGTAATGGAGCTTGAGCTGTATGCCCGCGAGCGGCGAAACATTGAGGCGGCTAAAGTGTATGAAGCGATGGGCGGTTATGCTCCGACTATCGGTATTATTGGTGCTGTTATGGGTTTAATTCATGTGATGGGTAATTTGGCTGATCCAAGTATGTTGGGGGGAGGTATTGCAGTAGCGTTTGTTGCAACGATTTATGGTGTTGGAATAGCAAACTTATTTTTTATACCCGTAGCCAATAAACTACAAGCATATGCTCGACATGAGTCACATGTTAGAGAGATGCTTATAGAAGGACTTATGGCAATTGCTGATGGCGATAATCCACGAAATATATCTGAAAAATTGCAAGGCTTTTATCGAGATTCGGATTAATCGAGAATAAAAATATAACAGGTGCGTAATCATTTTGAGTAGAATTAATTATCAACATAGGACTAGAGCATCTAGTTCGAACCTTTCAGATCATGGCGCAGGTCAAGAACGTTGGTTAGTTTCTTATGCCGACTTCATGACTTTATTAATGGCATTTTTCGTGGTGATGTACTCTATATCGAGTGTGTCAGAGCAAAAGTATCGTGTTTTATCAAACACCTTTTCAGGTGCATTTAATACCAGCGATAATGCAGGAATGCCATCTGACCAAGTTCAGGGTGATCCCTTGCTATCAGACCATGAAATAAAGCAGTTCGAGCTTGTTAGTGAGTTTGAGTCAACCCCTAATATTTTTAATTCATTAACAGCTAACTTGGACGAAAACTTTCAATCATTGATTGACGAAAAATTAATTACTCTAACGGGTAATGAGCATTGGCTTCAGATTGAATTACAGTCAGCTATTTTATTTGGTGTTGGTGGTGCAGTAATTCATCGTTCAGCAGAGCCTATTATTGAGCAAATTAGTGGTATGTTAATGCCCTATGGAAATGTTGTTAAAGTCGAGGGATTTACCGATAATACGCCCATCAAAAACAGCACTTTCGATTCGAACTGGGAATTATCAACTGCAAGGGCGACTGCAGTAGTCAGGCTAATGATATCTCAAGGGATTCAACCCAATAGATTAGCCGCAGTTGGTTACGGTGAATATCAGCCAGCGGTTACTAACGACAGTGCTGAAAGTCGCGCTAAAAATCGTAGAATTGTGTTGATGATATCGACAGATGATAGTTTGCGTCCTCATGCTGATGAGATTATTTCCGTTGATAAAAACCTGTATGCTGGCAGAGATTTTATTGATAAAAAAATTCCGGTCACCCGTTCGCTCAAGCGGCAAAGTACCCCTCAAACGGTTTCGGCTGAAGACGAGATTTTGCCGCATGTTAGGCAGGTTCGCTTACGCGACGGCGGCCTTCTTTTCACGCAGTAGCTTGCGCAGTGTGTTATTTGACCAGTCACTAAGCTGGCTTTACACCCGTCTTACTGGTCGTTTATCGATCGCATTTCTCAGCGGGCCTCTTTTCGCTTCGTCAAACCAGTGTTTTTGTTCAGTTCTATGAATTTGTCCTTGTACTTACAAGCGGACTAATAGAAAATTGCCTGCATAGAAATGATGCCTCTGTATCTATGATTGAATTGCCGATGCGATTATGCAGTTATCCACGCTGGCAGTTAACATAAAGAAGCTATTAAGGGGCTTATGCTAAATTATTTTAGCCAGGAGTTATTAAGTGCGGGTATGG
>DDED01000070.1:1905-5917 GCA_002336035.1 Cellvibrionales bacterium UBA1963 | reverse complement strand
CATGACTCATAAATGCTAACTATTTGCATAAAAATTAAAGCTCTTTGGGCAATATCAATAAACAAATAAGACAAAAAAAAGGTAAAATAACGTCGACACGCAATCGGTAGCTCAAATAACACACAGGGCCATTGGTTTTAAAAAAATAATCTTATTTTAGCTGTCATCTTTTTTTGCTACACCGCTATCCTGCAAAATCATTCTTGGAAAAATCTTCACACCTATGTCTAAACTACCTACAGAACATAAATTTCTGGACCTGTCTGATTATGGCCGTCCACCCGCTCGGTGGATTGCACACTGCTTTAAAAACACCGGCGTCACACCGATACACATCACGATGCTGTTTGTGGTTGCCGGCGTCATTGCCATTGGGTTAATGCTGAACCAGCAACTGTGGGCAGCGGCGATCTTTCTGGTGATAAAATCGATTCTTGATGCCGCCGACGGCGAACTCGCGCGCGTAAAGCAGACCCCCTCTTACATTGGTCGTTATTTCGATTCAGTGGCCGATATTATTTTAAACTTTTTCTTTTTGGCCACTATTTGTTATATCACTGCCGGTTCTTGGTTGTTAACGTTTGTGGCTTTTTGTGCGGTGCAACTACAAGGCACTTTATATAACTACTATTATGTGATTTTTCGTAATAGATATAATGGCGACAAAACCAGTCGTATCTTCGAAGATACGTCACCCACCGCGATGCCAGGCGAAACCCAACGCAATGTCGACCGATGGTTTTGGATGTATTATTTTTGCTACAGCTTGTTTGATAAGGCTATTTATCAAATGGATAAAAATGCAGAACATGCCGATCACTTTCCTAAATGGTTTATGACCGCTGTATCGTCGTTTGGTTTAGGGTTTCAATTACTGATCATCAGTGTGATGTTATGTTTGGGATGGGCCGCATGGATTATTCCATTTTTTATTGGCTACTCAGCATTAATCGTGGTTTTTATTTTACTTCGTAAGGGAATTAATTCTGGACGAATTGGCAACTACGTCAAAGGAAGCACGTAAAATTGTACGCGTCCCTGGCTTAGTCTGCGACTACAGACAAGCCACACAATGTAACTGCTTACATGCCGCTACCATACGTTTCAAGGCTCACCGAATCACTGGCTCTGATGTGTTTAAACGCCTCGCCGTAGGTAAGTAACTGTTTTAAGCAATAATCTAAACGGTCATCAAAGTAAGGTTGAGCACTAGGGTTATTATCGTCATCATTATCGTTAAACACGGATTCAACATTGCGGACAATTAAATGTTCCGGTAAAAAACAAATACGATTATTTTTATAACTGCTCATGCGTAATTCAGCAACCGGATAAGAGCCGCCATCAGCAGAAGACACCGTCACGATGAGTGCCGGTTTGTGCGCAAGCTCACCCTTACCCCACATAAGAAAAAAGTTTTTCAAACCAGCGGGCGCCATGCCATGCCACTCTGGCGCGATTATAATAAAGGCATCACTGCTAGCCAACTGCTCAGAAATGGGCCCCAACAATGCCTGCCATTGTTCATCGCCGTTCCATATGCCTTCATCCCAAAGGGGCAATGGGTTGTCGGCAAGATCAAACAAGTAGCTTTCATCGCACTGCGGCAACGCCTTCAAAGCGCTCTGCATGGCTTTGGCAATTTTGGTGCTTTGTGATTGTTGACGATGACTGCCAGAAACAATAGTTATTTTCATAAGTTTAATACTTTACTCAATAGTTAATGGGTTTGAATAGGGTGACGAAGGCCTAACCGTATTGGCCTTACTATAAAGGTTTATGACTCAGATAATACACCAATCTTTCGCCAATCTTAAAACTTTTTCTGGCGTCTAATCGTTAGCGATGTTTCTAACCAGCAAACACCATCCGCGCCGACTTAAGCCAATAAAAAGACCGCATACGACGGTCCATTTTAGACCAATCAACGTGCTATTTTGGCTTGGCTACGCCATAAACCTAGATCAACGTTAACCAGCAGTTGTATCAAAATATGGCTTTTAACTAGCCGTTTAAATAGTTAAAAGCCATGAGGGTTTTCGCGCATTTAAACAAGGTTTGTCTAAAAGTATTCATGCTGTGTGCGCGTCAAGATGCATCAGATATTAAAGATCAGCAAACTTAACCACCTCACCTTGTGGCGTCGTGATGTTACCTTCGGCGAGCATGAATCGCCAGAACACCAACCCAAGATTACGTCCTTCGGTATCAATCCAGTTTTTGCAACCGGGATCTTGGTGCGCGACAACAATACGAAAGCTACCGTCTGGCTCAAGCGCTGTCTGCGTTCGGTTTAAGGAGACTTGACGATTACGGTAGTCAAACGTCTGCTGAAATCGATTCCACAAACACACGTTAGCAAAGCAGCACGTTGGCCAACGCCCAGTCATAATAAGCGCTTCATCATCCGCTAAATAGTAAGGTGCCATTGAGTAATGCGCATCTGCAGCTGCAAGACCTAGGTCAGCGGGTAATACAGGTGCTGGAAAAGTGTTAGGTACCAAGCCAACAAAATCAGGCTGTTTCGCTTGCGACATGGGCGGCTGACTAATGGTTCTCGAACGCACGAACTCTGCCGCACGGCGAATTCCTCCAGCCACTGATGCATCACTGAACGTGTTTGCGGCCGGATTAACGCTCACAGTTTCAATCGTGATCACGGGTTCTCGATCGGGGCATGCAGCGATACAGGTTTCTTCTTCAAAATAGTGCCGCGTTGTCACCGCCGAGGCATTCTCCGACAATGCCAACCAATTACGCGCGCGCGGCTTACCGCCAATAAAAAGTTCAAAGCGTCCATTATTATCAACATCAAACTGCGCATTGTTCAATACACCTGCGGTATGACTGCCCAAACCGCCATCACCAGTGCCCTCCTCAACCGTAATTGACATATACACTGCGCCGGCCATTTCACCACGAACAATGTACTCATGGTCATGGCTGACATGGGCATCAAAGTAAATCGCATCACCATTATCGCCCGTGAATTTTCGTGTCGGTAAAACAATGCGACGAAAGTGAGGATGTGCAGCATCCACTTCAAAATGTGAATGCAGACCTCCCTCGAGCAAATGCATGAGCGCACGGTGCGCTCCATAAACATCTTCTTCGCTAGTAATATTCCATTCATCACTCGCCCAGTGTTTGTCAACTTCTTGCAATAAGTCTATCAATTCATGCAATGCTTTTCTCGATTCAGTACTCACGGCCATATGCTGGCCCTCCTATAGGTTAAGGTTTTAAAATTAGTGCGCTCAAAGAAATACGATGCCTATTCCGATTTCGGTGCACCCATAAAACCCGGCCAGCGTGAACCAGAAATGACATCCGTATAGGGCATAAACGCATCGGGGTCGAGCTTACCGGCCAATTTAATTTCGCGGTCTTGAAAGATAGGCCACCATAAATGAGCCGATAACTGTTCACGCATAGGCAACATTTTGGCGATTGGATCCCAAGGGCTCTCCAGCAGCTTTAATTCCCCCTCTACCTGTTCACGATGCTGGGTGCCATAGCCGCTGCGTACATGAACCACTTGCGGCGGAAAATCATAACCCGCGGTAATATCAGAGCCGACCGCACGCGATACTTTGATCCACCACTCGTGCATGTCAAAATCAGGTTCGTGTTCAGCAACTGCAGTGGCCTCACCAGAAAATTCTAAAAAGGTATAGCCTTGATGACTGCAACGAGCCACGACTTTATTGCCAACGCGATAAAAGGTGGTGTCGCAAGGAAACTTGGGCTGGCCATTCATTTCTTGGCTCATGAAAATAGCCGACTCTTGATCAATGCCGTAACCTAACGTGTATTCGCCATCAATACCATTATGTCGGGCATTAACCGTCATCAACACACCGTACTCGGGCACATCGGGTACCGGAAAGTTGTACACGATCACCGTGACATTAGGTTCGCCGGTGGGCTCGATGCCCGGCGGTAGTAGTGCTGCAATTTTCTCTGGGTCAGTGCGGTAAATCACTTTTAGCATGGGCCAATTATTAATATC
>DDED01000070.1:0-1556 GCA_002336035.1 Cellvibrionales bacterium UBA1963 | reverse complement strand
CCCGTGTTGCCCTGAGGGCCACCAAGTGGATAAATTGATTCAGACATCGTGCTGTGCTCCTATTATTATTAAAAGAATTGCTTGCCAGTTATATACGTTCATTTAAATACTTTTTTCAATCATTAGGTCTGCATGTCAATGGTGATCTTTTTAAACTGACCCGCTTCTGCTTGATAAGTGCCGGTTAAATGTAGCGTGAACGACTCATCCTTTTTTAAGGCCATACCCATAAAATCATCAATGGTCTGTTTTGCAGTAAAACAATCTTCGATACTGACCACCGCGGTGTTACCGCTTATTGCTATATCCGTCGGTGTCATTTTATCGTGGAAAATAGAAATCAAATATTGATAGGTATCAATAATGGCATCAGGCCCATGCTGCGTGCCTTGGGCAGTCATAAATTCGACCTCGGGGTGATAAAAAGCGCGCAAGGCAATAGGATCTTCAGCGTTATAGGTTTGGTAGTAGGATTCCATTAGTGCTTTATTCATAAACAATCCACGCTCCGCTTCATTTTCGATGATCAATACCAAAATAAACGCAGTGTTATTACCTGATTAATGACGCATCGGCACGACCCGTGATCATTGGCATGTCATTGTAAGTTCTAATTCCTGGGCTGGCTTTGCAAACATAAGGCACGGCATTCACGCAATGCATGGCAGTTGCCACCAAGGCGGATTCTTCACCGTCAGCGCCGTGCTCAGGTGAGTCGGCATGCAAGCCTTCTGTCACTAATTGAATACGGTTGTCTCCGATGACTTCCATTTCAAAACGCTCTTTACCTAGATCCCACCCGTCTTCAAGGCTGCTGTTACCCATGTACCAATTGACCGCCGCTTCTATCACAGGTGTACCGTCAACGGTGCCCTGCCAAGAGAATGATTGCGCCGCTACCGTGCCTTTTTCTAGCACCCCAAAAGGCGTTTCAATATTGGCCGTGGCAAGACTCCAGCGATGCTTGGTAATAAAGTCTGCATCGAGTGTGACGCCAATTTGGTCGGCCACCATGTCGATGGACTGTGTAAAACCGTCGGCTAACACGTCTTTCATAATACTACCGGCCAACTGTTCTTGGGTTTGACCAAACATCATAATGTCGGTCACCACATCTTGCGCGTCATAGGTGCGCAAATCTGAAAATTCTTCGCCACGAACATAGCGCACGTTAGTCACAAACGCTGAGGCCAATAGCGGCAATTTTTCGGTTAAGCCACCGGGATGAATGCCCGTACCATGCAATACTGATTGGCCTTTTTGGCAGGCGGCTTCAAGTGCGGTGGTATCGCGATTTTTGGGGTACACCCAACCGCAAGACGTGATGACACTTTTGCCCGACTCAAGGAGGGGAATAACCTCTTCAAGGTTAGCCAGAAGCGGCATATAGACGACGCAGTCGGCCTCTAATGCAAGTATTTCTTCAATTTTATTCGTTGCTTTTACACCCGTGTCAGGCCGACCACATAACTGACCTGCGTCGAGGCCATGCTTGTCATCGCTGTAAACTTTAACACCCACTAATTCCATGTCTGGATGATCAAGAATACCTCTCA
>DDED01000034.1 GCA_002336035.1 Cellvibrionales bacterium UBA1963 | reverse complement strand
GCAGTGATAAAGTTAATGACATAGCGGCCATGCCTGCACCAAGCGTGACAATATCGGCTGTTTCATGCCTCATAAAGACGACGGCTCTAAATCGAGCAAATCATCTATGCCACGATGAAGACGTTGATTATGATGTTGCTTGGTCGGTAAAAATAATAAACTCAATCCCGCCGAAACAGCAATAACTATTTTTTTTGCAAAAGGCACAAAAACCCTTCCTTGCCAATACCGGTAGTCACTGCGGCAAATTTGCTTGCCGATATGTCGATACACGTTCGATGCAATAGCAATAGCGAGCCGAGAGCGAAAAGGTAAAAAATGAAAACCAATCTGTGCGCTGGCATAATATTGATCCGCTAATGCCAGCAACCGTTTAATGGCTAATTTAACTTTTTTCTGAGTCGCTAATTGATTATTAATGATCTCAGCGGGTGTACAATCGCACCAATCTTGTGGCAAATAAGAGCGTCCTAGGTGGGCATCTTCATAAACATCACGGGCAATGTTCGTTAATTGCATGGCAATACCAAGGTCAACTGCGAAGGCATAGCCGTCATGATCGGCCTTAATAATAGGGCACATCATTAGTCCCACAACACCCGCGACTTGATACGCATAGCGAATCAAATCATTCTCATGCCGAATCGTAAACGGTGCGGTATCGGCAATCACGCCATCGATCAGTGCATTGGGCCAAGTAACCGATAATTGTAAATGATCTTTTAATTGGATGAAGTCAACCAGCAGTGCATTGTCGGCAGGATCATTAGCTATTAACTGTTGTTGAATCTGTTTGAGCTCTGAAAACGCAGTGGTTTTGCAAGCGGTCTCATCAGCTATATCGTCAATGCAACGACAAAAATGATACAGCCGTGCCGCCTGCTGAAGCTGTGAGTTTGATAGAAATGCGCCTGCGAAACGAAATGACTTGCCATGACTAGCGAGGGTATCGATGGCTGTAATGTGAGCAGAATCTGACACAGTATCATCCTTTAATGGCAAGGTAGTGGCTGATAATAACGCGATGCTTGAGCACTATACAAACGGTATCACAAAAAATATATTTAGCCCACGTCTGGCACTAAGTGTTCAAGCACTTTTGCTGAGGATAACACGCCCGGCAACCCCGCCCCAGGATGTGTGCCGGCACCGACAAGGTATAAATTATCGAGGCCTTCGCCTTTGTTATGGTAGCGAAACCACGCAGATTGGCGCAGTACCGGCGCAATAGAAAAACCTGAGCCTGCGGTACTTAAATAATCCTGCTTAAACTCTTTAGGCGTCATATCAAACTGCTCGATAACGCTGTCTTTTAAACCCGGCATGATCGTTTGATCAAGCGCCGTTAGAATTTTTTCGCGATAAGCATCACGAATGTCATCCCATTCAAGTCCTGACTGCAGGTTAGGAACTGGCGATAACACATAAAAGCAATCACAGCCATCAGGTGCCATCGAGGGGTCAGTGGCGGTTGGTCTGTGTAAATACAAAGAAAAATCATCGGCTAAAACTTTTTTATTAAAAATGTCATCGAGAAGCTCTCGGTAACGCTTGCCTAGCCAAATAGTATGATGCGGCACGTCATTAAATGTTTTATTGGTGCCAAAATAAAGCACATACAAGCCCATCGACAATTTTGCATGCCGCGTTTTTAGTTTTGTCAGTAAAGGCTGATGTCGTTTTTCAATGACTTTATCGTATAAAAAAGTTGGGTCCATGTTAGACACTACTTTATCGCATTCAAGTACTTTTCCGTCAGCTAAACGAATACCTTGTATGTGCTTGCCATCTAAAACAAAAGATTCGGCTGTTGTGTTTAATTGTATTTCTATCCCTTGTTCAACCATTAATTGATGTAATCCTTTAACGACTTGGCCTGTACCACCCATGGCGTAATGAATGCCCCATTTCCTTTCGAGAAAATGAATTAAGTTATAAATACTGGTGGTATCAAAAGGATTACCTCCGACCAGCAATGGCTGAATAGTAAAGGCTTGACGCAACTTGTCGTGTTTTAAGTGCTGGCTTACAAGCTGATAAACACTGCGATAGCATCGCAGCCTAGCTAAGTGAGGTATCTGCTTTATCATGGTCCAAACCGAGTGAAAAGGCTTGTCCGCTAAACCAGTAAATCCAACATCAAAAATCTTTTCTGATACGGCTAACAGTTTTTTGTAACCTAGCACATCCACAGGAGAGATTTTCTCTATTTCTAGAAGTGTGTCCTCAAGGGTGCCGCCATAGTCAAAAGTGCTGCCGTCAGGGTAAGCAAAGCGATACCAAGGCTCGACCGGCACAAAATTGATGTAGTCTGTGAGATCTTTATCGAATAAGTCGAATAATTCGTTAAACAAGTAGGGTGCGGTAATCACCGTGGGGCCAGCATCAAAGGTAAAACCATTGCGCTTAAATACTTGCGCTCGACCGCCTAATTCATCACAGCGATCAATTAAAGTAACTTGATAACCCTTGGCACGCATACGAAGAGCGGCTGCTATACCGCCGAACCCTCCGCCAATAACAACTGCTTTTGACATGAAACTAGCCTTTAGATAATCGATCTAATTTGAAACACAGCTGTTCAATGCCGGGGGTTAGAATACCGATAGCGATGGCTGGCAAGCGCTTCTCTATTGTCTCGCACTGCCTAATTAAGTAGCGCGCTTTTTCTCGCGCCATTGACTCAGCGTCTTGAATACTCATTGACTGCGCCAATAAGCTAACATAATTACTGCGTTCTACTTTTTCATCAATCACGCGATCTTCAAGATCATCAATGATTTGATACGCTAAAGCAAAGTGGGTCACTGCCTTTTTAACTAGCTCAATTGGGTAGGAGAAATCAGCATAAGCAAGCGGCAACTCAAAACATAAAAATAATAATGGTATGGTTTTTTGAATAACGTTCTGACAGTAACTATCACTGTCTAAGTGTCTCCATGCTCGTGGATCAACGTCTAAACATTGACCGTAAATAGTCTTTTCGATGGCCTGCGATAATAGCTGTATGCAGTCACCAACTTTTTCTTTCTCAGTCAGTCTCGAGCATTGCAGGAAGGCCCTTGAAATGAGCAAATCACCACAACATACGGCAGTCTCATCACCAAACTTTGCCCAGACAGCACTGTCGCCCCTTCTAACTTGATCTTTATCCATGAGATCGTCATGAACAAGGGAGGCGTTATGCAAAAGCTCTATACTGGCTGCAATTTTAACTGCATCGGATTCGTGGATACTTAATCTTCTTGATAAGGAAAGCGCTAACGATGATCGTGATCGTCCTCCGCCTGAAGCGAGATGGTAATGGGCCGCAAGATACGCGCTGCTTTCTTCGGCATGATAGCCGACTTCAAGCAACGCGGTCTCTAGCAGATCTTCTTCTTTATCTCCCGTAAGGGGAGCAAGTCCGCCTAACATTTACGGTGTTATGCAGCTTTACTAGATGAACTACCCGATGTTGCAGCAACCCAGATCACGACACCAAATGCGATTTTATTAACAAAATCAGCTAAGTTGTAAACGAGGTTTAACATCTCAGCACTGCCGCTATCACCTACGCCAAGAATATAACCGATAGGATAAATAGCCCAACCGATAGTCACAATCAAACGCAAGGCGTTGAATGCAGTTTGGCTAGCTTCAGAGCCTGATGCCGCGTTAACTTGACTGGCTTCACCAACAAAGATTTCATAAATAATGTATAACCAACCCGCCATACCAATTGCAAATGCAGGCCAAACGCTCATCACTTCGATTTCACCGAGATAACCGAACACTAGCATGACAATAGAAGCAATTAACAGCTTCCAAAATAATGCAGCACGAACGACGGTAATAGCAGCAAGAATTAAGTAAAATTCAACGATTTGTAAAGGTACAGTTAACAGCCAATCAACGTAGCGATAAACCGTAGGGCTATCACCCGTTGAAATCCAAATACCGCGCATGTAGAAATAATGAATAGCAGCAATACCTGTTACTAATGCAGCAACAGAAAGTGATGTTTTCCATTTGCCTTCAGCACGGTCTCTCTCCATAAAGAAAAAGAATGTTGCGGCTGTCATAGCAGCTGAAATTATCCAAAATGATACCCCGACAAGATCTTTCGGGTCTAATATAGTTGTTAGTTCTTGCATGTAAATCCCCTTATTTGTTGTTTTGAAAAATTGTAGTCTTTAAATCACACTTATGACTAACTAAACGGACACTACCTTGATATGCAGGTTACAAGAAGTTAGATCAGCATTCTTTTTAACACAAATGAAATAAATTTACATCGTGGAAATATTGGTAATAGTGTTTATAGTTGCGTTAGACCTCATCACAAAAAAAAAAGGTTAGTAGCCACTTTCGCTATAGACATTTATCGACGATCAATCTTCTAAAGATCTTTTTTTTAGCACAAAAAAACTACAGTTTTTTTGTGCTAAAAATACTGATTCACCAGTTAAACCTATACTTTTGTTCATAATAAAGTCATTCATTAAAGAAACAAATGAGTCACTCTATTAATTTTAAACGATACAAACGAAAAGGTTAAGCTTTGAACAATGCAGAGCACAAAACTGTGTATTTATTGATCGAAATCAATGCGCAGCCGAACAATAGATACGACGCCTCTCACCATTAACGGCTAATAAACACTAACGACGTCAGTATTGTTGACAGAAAATACACCAAAAAAATCGCTAAAATATTTAAGAAAAAACCGACTCAACTCATTTAAGCAATGGTCTATCTGCTATTACTGGTCATATTCTTCTGAATGAGAATTGGAATTTTATCATCGTACAAGACCAATCGCTTAAACCAACGTCAGCAAGCAGTTTAGAAAAGCATAAGCCTAGTGCCCATGAATTATGTCATCACATGAACAATCAAAGCCCAAACGTACTACCTGTTATATTTAGAACGTGAGCCCGCTCGCCTGACCAGGGTCATTACCCTGATACGTTTAATGATGCAGCTTCAATACAAACTGAGCGTCGAGATGGTCATACCGCTTCTGTTAACTGGATTGACTTAGAAATAGTTGGTGGCAACAAAACAACCATAATTACGCCTTTTGGTAAACCGGGGGAATTTGCCAATTAAGATCACCCCCATAAGCACCCGTGGACGCCTACTAGGCGTGACGGTTATGGACACCACAATTTATCACGATGGTACCTATGACTTATGCCAATCAGACGCATTAGATACCCTTTTTGCGCAGTTATTGATTAGCAATTCTAAAGATAATTTTTTGGCCTAATCATGCCCGGCCTCGTAATAAAAGCTCCTCGTTAACAAGACATTGAATAGCCTGACTATATTTTCTTAACTATGAGATATTAATGAAATTGTAAGGCAAGAAAAAAAATCGAAAGAATTCCTTAAAAATCTGTCATTATGGTAATAGCGAATCCGGTACTAACAGTACTAGCATAGATTAAAATATTTGACATGACCCTGCTAGTGGAAATTACCGCTAACGATTATCTCTGAGGAAAAATCATGCACCGCGTTGATATGACCGACACCCAATACCGCACCTTCCCTTCAATACTAAGTCAACAAGCCAGCCATAATGCTGACGGCGAATTCCTCATCACTGACAGTCGCCGATTAAGCTTTTCTGAGGCTGAGAAAAAAACTAATAAAATAGCCGCGGGCTTGCGTAATTTAGGCGTAGTAGCGGGTGATCGCGTGGCATTGATGCTCAGTAATGACATTGAAATTGTATTACTGGCCTTGGCGATTAACAAACTGGGCGCTGCCTGGACGCCAATTAATGCTGAGTACAAAGGGGATTGGTTGCTCGATAATGTCCTGCGCTGCCGGTGCACCGTGCTAGTCGTGGATGAAATATTGCAAGAACGAATTATTGCAATTCAAGACAAGCTCGGCGATGAAAAAATTGTCTTGGTCGGTGACACAGAGCAATCCGATCTCAATCAAGCCATCAGCTATCAAAGCTTATTGGTAAATGACGAAATCAGCGCTGACTTAAGCGCTATAGACTACGGTGATACTTGTTCAATTTTATGGACCTCAGGCACCACAGGCAAATCAAAGGGCGTCATGCAAAGCTACAATTGTTGGATACGCGCTATTATTTACGGTGCCAGTAAACAGTACAATTCAGTGGCAGGTGATGTAATTTACAATACCTTACCCATGTACCACTCAGCGGCATGGATAACCGGGATTTACCGAGCATTGATCGAAGGAATTCCCTGCGTCATCGAGCAAAAGTTTTCGGTCACCACTTTTTGGGATCGTATTAGTCAGTTTAAGGCCACTCAGAGTTTTGTATTAGGTGCGATGGGCGTATTTCTATTGAATGCCCCTGAAAAAGACTCCGACGCTAATAATACATTGCGTATTTCAGGTGTTGTGCCGCTATCGCCTGAACAGCGCGCTCGTTTTGAAGAGCGATTTGATGTAAAAATTACCCGTGGCGGACTCGGACAAAGTGAATGCCTATTAGTCTGCAATCAACTGGATGAACGCGAAGATATCCCTCTTCATGCTCTGGGTTATGCGGTCGAGGACAGCGATGTCTGTCTAATGAATGATGATGGCGAAAAAGTAGAGGGCGAAAACATTGGTGAGATTTGTATCCGACCTTTAGAGCCTTATGTCGTTTTAAACGGTTATTTCGATAATCCGCAGGCCACAAAAGAAGCCTTTTTTGGTGATTGGTATCGTACTGGCGATCTTGGCCGCAAAGATCCTGTTAATGGTGCGCTCTTTTTCGTTGACCGAAAAAAGGACGCTATTCGCTTTGCAGGCAGAAACATTTCTACCATGGAAGTAGAAAGCGTTGCTATTCGTCATCCTGATGTGAGAGAAATTGCTGCATTCGGAATCGCTTCAGCCGAGGTCGAAAGCGAACATGAATTAAAACTGAATGTGGTGCTTATTGAAGGCTCTGAACTTTCTCATGAAACTTTAGCAGAATTTATTAATGACAATGCACCGCATTACTTTGTGCCACGCTACATGGAATTTGTTACGTCTTTACCGATGACGCCAACCAGCAAAGTACAAAAATTTAAGTTACGCGAAGCAGGTGTTAATGCCGAAACTTGGGACCTAAAAACATCGACATACCAAGTTAAACGCTAATTTTCAGCACCCAACAATAAGCCGCTGGTCGGGACGCCCGTGCCAGCGGTGACCAATACATGTTTTACATCATCGACTTGATTCACCGATTGACCGCGAATTTGTCGAACCCCTTCAGCCACTCCGTTCATGCCATGTATATAGGCTTCGCCTAATTGACCACCGTGAGTATTAATCGGCAAAGAGCCACTGAGTAAATGCTCGCCACTGCGTAAAAAGTCTTTCGCCTCCCCGCGCTGACAAAAGCCGTACTCCTCTAACTGACTCATCACGTAAGGAGTAAAATGATCATAAATAATAGCCGTCTGAATGTCTTTGGGACCAATACCAGCTTGCTGGTAGAGCTGTTCAGCGACCAAGCCACATTCAGTTAACCGGGTGATATCATCGCGATAATACGAAGTCATAGACTGCTGGTCATCACAGGCCCCCTGTGCAGCGCCACGAATATAGGCTGGCTTTTGTTTAAGGTCTTTCGCTCGCTCATCAGACACGATGACACAGGCGACTGCACCATCAGATTCTTGGCAGCAGTCCAATAATCGCAGAGGTTCACAAATCCAACGGCTATTTTGGTGATCCTCTAAGGTAATTGGCTGTTGATAAAACCAGGCGTTCGGATTAT
>DDED01000188.1:1980-35115 GCA_002336035.1 Cellvibrionales bacterium UBA1963 | reverse complement strand
CTGGATGGATGGCTGTTTTCACAGAGTGGTCCTATTTATGCAGGTACCAATGAAATTCAACGTAATATCATTGCCGAGCGAATGCTCGGCATGCCACGGTAGGGGGTGAGTGATGGATTTTACCTTCACTGAAGACCAATTGTTATTTCAGGAATCGGTTCGTGAATTCTTAGTTAACGAAATTACAGCCGACAGCATTCGTGCCTTATGGACGACCGATAGTGGTCGTTCAGATGCCCTTTGGCAGCAATTAACGGAACTGGGTTTAACGGCCATGACGGTGCCAGAATCCATGGGTGGTTTAGGCATGACATGCTTAGATTTCATTTTAATCGCCCAAGAATGCGGTTATGTGGCTTTGCCTGCGCCTTTAGTGCACGTTGCGTTAGTGGCTGTCCCTTTGTTGACGCAGCTCAGTGGAGATGTCGGCGGGGCACTCAAGCAACATTGGTTACCGGCTATTGCTGAAGGACGAGCAAAAGTCATGATTGGCCTTGAACAGAATGAATTAGTTGAAGATGCTCATACGGCCGACTTATTAATACTTCAGAAAGGCCAGTCGCTTTTTGCTGTAACCGCGAATCAATTTAGTTACACATTTAATGAATCAGTTGACCCAAGTCGAAAGCTCTTTACGGTTGAGTGGGATGAGTCCAATGCAACTTTAATTGCAGACGGTGAGGCGGCCCAGCAATTGATCAATGATGCAATGAATCGCGGGGCCTTAGGCGTGTCGGCTGAATCGTTAGGTCTTTCGCAGCGAATGGTTGATATGGCGGTGAGTTACACAACTGATAGGCAGCAGTTCGGTAAACCGATAGGCAGCTTTCAGGCGGTTAAACACTTAATGGCTAATGTGGCAGTGAAGTTAGAGTTTGCAAAAACACCGGTTTATAAAGCGGCTTATGCGGTATCAGAACAATTATCATCCGCTAATGTTAATGTAAGCCACGCTAAGCTAGCTGCAACAGAAGTGGCTCAGCTAGCGGCAAGGAATAGCATGCAGTGTCATGGTGCGATGGGTTATACCTGGGAAGTTGATTTACAAATTTTTATGAAAAAAGCTTGGGTTTACAACAATGGCTGGGGAGTTGTTTCTTGGCATCAATCTCGTGTCAGTGATTTTGTGTTTGCCGACCAAGCGGCCATTGGCGCCGGAAATACTTTTGTCGCTTAACGATTTATGTTTGGAGAGTAACCATGCCTGAAGCTTATATTGTTGATGCGCTTCGCAGCCCAACGGGTCGAAGAAAGGGCGGTCTTGCGCATGTTCACGCTGCTGATTTAGGTGCTCATGTGATTAAAGCCATTGTTGAGCGAAATGCTATTCCAGCGGAAGACTATGACGATGTTATTTTTGGTAGCGTCGATACTATTGGTCCATTAGCGGGTGATATTGCTCGAACTTGCTGGTTGGTCGCGGGTCTTCCCGACTGTGTGCCCGGCACGACTATTGACCGTCAGTGCGGTTCTTCTCAGCAAGCGGTTCATTTTGCGGCACAAGCCGTGATGAGCGGCACACAGGATGTTGTCCTTGCTGGCGGTGTTCAAACGATGACGCAAATTCCCATTAGTTCTGCGATGACAGCTGCAGAACCGATGGGTTTTAGTGATCCTTTTACCGGTTCTAAGGGTTGGGTTGAACGCTATGGTGATGTTCCGCCAACGCAGTTTAATTCTGCACAAATGATTGCTGATAAATGGAACATCTCCAGACAAGAGCTTGAAGCCTTTTCATTAGAGTCGCACACGCGTGCTTTGCAAGCCATTGCTGAAGGTCGTTTCGATCGCGAAATCGTGCCTCTAGAAGGGGTGGCTCAAGATGAGACTCCGCGTCAAAGTAGCTTAGAAAAAATGGCTGAATTAGATTATTTATTTGGTTGCGATAAAGTGACGGCGGCGGTTTCTAGTCAGACTTGTGACGCCAGTAGCGCAGTATTAATCGTTTCAGAAGCGGCTTTGAAAAAATATAATTTGACTCCGCGTGCTCGCATTCACCATATGAGTGTTCGGGCAGATGATCCTATTTGGATGTTAACTGCGCCGATTGCGGCCACCCAATACGCTTTAGATAAAGCCGGTATGACGCTAGCCGATATTGATTTAGTTGAAATTAATGAGGCCTTCGCCTCCGTTGTCTTAGCGTGGCTTAAAGAAACCGGTTATGACCATGCGAAAACAAATGTCAATGGTGGTGCGATTGCGCTGGGCCATCCATTAGGCGCCTCTGGCTCTAAATTGATGACAACGTTATTGCATGAATTAGAACGCACCGGTGGGCGGTATGGTTTACAAACGATGTGTGAGGGCGGTGGTCAAGCGAATGTTACTATTATTGAGCGTCTTTAACGCCATAAGCTAGTTGATAAAATCAAAGGAGATAAGCATGTCATTAGAAGAGAAAATCACAGCCGCTGTGAATACCTACATTGATGCCTTTCAAACTTCTGACCTTGAAGCAATTATGGGTTTATATGCTGAAGACTGTTCAGTTGAGGACCCTGTTGGCTCCCCGCCTAAACAGGGATACGATGAAGTTAAAGCATTTTACACCTCAGCGCTAGAAATGAACGTCAAATTGCAGCTTGAATCTGAAATTCGCATCGCTGGTAATGAAGCTGCCTTTGCGTTTACTGGCGAAGTCGATACGGGCAATGGCATTATGACCTTCAGGCCTATTGATGTTATGGCGTTTAATGATGACGGTAAAGTTACTTCAATGCGTGCTTTTTTTGGGCCAACCAACTCGGGTATGAAGGACTAGTTATGGCTAATGAGCAAGCAATTATCAATATTCAAGCGCTGACTGCGCGTTATGCTGAGGCAGCAGATCGTCGTGACGTAAACTTATTGCTTTCAACGGTTACTGCTGACGCCGAGGTGGTTATGCCAGGTTCTGCGATGAAGGGCCATGAAGTTTTATCGGGCATACCTGCAATTCTTGATAGCATGTTTGAAAAAACTCAGCATAAGATTTTCAACCAAACGTTATCCATTAACGGTAATCGAGCTGAAGGCGAGACTTATTGCACGGCAAGTCATTTACGGGTCAAAGAAGACGGTACCAGAGAGGTAGAAGATTGGGCAATACGCTATCAAGATCGATTGGTCTGTGTCGATGCTGTGTGGTTATTTGAGCGTAGAGAATTAGTTGTCGACTGGGTTGAGATTCGCCCTGCGATGTTATTTGGCGAGCAGTTTGCCTAACCGATTAAGTGAAATGTTGTTGAAGCTTTTCACAGTGATAATCAAATATATTTTTATGGGAGTTCTTTCATGTCAGGTATTTGTCAGTCAAGGGTCGTTATTATTACCGGCGCCGGAGGTGGTTTAGGAGCGGCTCATGCAAAGGAGTTCGCAAATGAAGGAGCCAGTGTAGTTGTTAATGATATTAATCAGCAAGCGGCGGCTGCTGTCGTGGAAGAAATCGTTGCCAGTGGTGGGAAGGCCGTTGCTAATCACAGTGATATTACCAATTATGATGACGCGCAAAATGCGGTGACACAAGCGATTGAGGTATTTGGTGGCCTAGATATTGTCGTCAATAATGCTGGAATTAATCGCGATAGAATGTTTGCTTCTTTGTCTGAAGCTGAGTGGGACGCTATTATGGCTGTGCACTTGAAAGGGCACTTTTGCATTAGTTCACACGCTGTTCAGTATTGGCGAGCTCAATTTAAAGCGGGTAATCCGGTTAGCGCACGAATTATCAACACAACTTCAGGGGCGGGTTTGCAAGGTTCGGTCGGTCAATCCAATTACGCGGCAGCCAAAGCGGGCATTGCTGCTCTGACCTTGAATCAAGCCGCTGAATTAGGCCGCTACGGTATTACTGCTAATGCAGTTGCTCCTGCGGCTCGAACGGCGATGACAACCGCTGTTGAATCAATGGCAACTCGGATGGCTAAACCAGAGGATGGGAGCTTTGATTATTGGGCTGCAGACAATGTCTCGCCATTAATTGTCTGGTTGGGCTCTGAGCAGGGGGGCGCGGTAACAGGCCGTATATTCGAGGCTGAGGGCGGTAAAATATCCATTGCTGATGGATGGCGTTCAACTGAATCGGTTGATAAAGGTGACCGCTGGCAGGCTGCAGAAATTGGTTCTGCTATTGACGAATTACTGGCAAAAGAAGTGCCAGCACAAAAAGTTTATGGAAGTTAGATAATTTAGCCGTGTATTAGAGGGATAGACCTTGGATTTTGCATTAACTGAAGAGCAAGAAATGATTCGTGAGTCGGCAGAAAGCTTTTTAGCTGATGTTTCCTCAAGTCAAGCCGTACGCAAAGCAATGATGACAGAGCAGGGCTACGATGACGAAGTTTGGCAGCGTATTTGTGAAGAGATGGTTTGGCCCGCGCTTCATATTCCTGAGATTTATGGGGGTATGGGTCTCGGTTATGTTGAGCTGGCAGTATTGTTAGAAAAAATGGGTAAGTATTTGCTTTGTTCACCGTACTTTTCTACAGTTTGTTTGGGTGTCAATGCATTATTGGTCGCCGGTAATGATGAGCAAAAGCAAGCTTATTTGCCGCAAATTGTCGAAGGTAAATTAAAAGCAACTTTAGCTTACACCGGCATGAACGGTCGCTGGGACGCCCATGCAGTGCAAGCGACTTACCAAACAACATCGTCAGGTTTTGAATTAAACGGTCAGTTGCGATTTGTGCCTGATGGACACATTGCAGATTTATTAATCGTTGCTGCCCGTAAAGAGGGAAGCCAGTGCGAAGATGGCATTGCTTTATTCGCGGTGCCTGCCACGACCCAAGGTATTTCACGTCAATGGCTGCCAACCATGGATCAAACGCGCAAACAAGCTGAGATCACATTGCATGGCGTGGTGCTAGATCAAAGCACAATGATGGTTGATGAGAATGAGGGTTGGTCGAAGCTGTCAACCATTATTCAATTAGCGCAAATAGCGGTTGCCGCGGAACAAATGGGAGGCGCACAGAAGACGCTCGATATGGCGGTTGACTATACTCAAGAACGGGAGCAGTTCGGTCGCAAAATCGCTAGCTATCAGGCAATTAAACACAAGGCTGCTGACATGATGTTGAAGGCAGAGGTTGCTCGCTCTGCGGTTTATTATGCGGCGTGTGTTGGGCAAGAAGTGATATCTGAAGACGGTGATCCGGTGCTAATTGATGACCTCCCTCAAGCGGCAAGTATGGCTAAAGCGTACTGTTCAGATGCCTTCTTTTTTAATGCCGGTAATGCGATACAGTTTTTTGGCGGCGTTGGTTTTACTTGGGAATACGACTGTCATTTGTATTTTAAGCGAGCTAAATCTACAGAAACTTTTTTAGGCAATGCGAGTTATCATCGAGAGTTAATTGCTAAGCAGCTTCTCGATGCCGATGGAGATGTATCATGAAACTTCAATTTAGTGCAGAGGATGAGCTGTTTCGGGGTGAAATTTCATCATGGTTGGCTGACAATCTGACGGGCGAATTTGAAAAAATTCGTTATCGTGGTGGGCCGAGTGATGAACACATGTATCCTGCTGAACGTCATGAGTGGGAAAAGAAGCTAGCGGCTGGCGGCTGGACCTGTATTGGTTGGCCTGAAGAATTTGGTGGCAAGAATGCAACTATAGAGCAGCAGGTGATCTTTCATGAAGAATATGCTCGTGTTGGCGGGCCCGGTCGAATGGGTCACATTGGCGAGGGGCTAACAGGCCCAACTATTATTGCTTATGGTACCGATGAACAAAAACAAAAATATTTGCCGACTATTTTAGATGGCACGGAGTTATGGTGTCAGGGTTACTCTGAGCCATCTGCGGGCTCAGATTTAGCGGCAGTCAAAACCAAGGCAGTACTTGATGGAACACTAAAAAAGTGGCGTATCAGCGGCCAAAAAGTGTGGACATCTTTAGCCCATGAATCAGACTGGTGCTTTGTTGTTGCTAGAACGGATCCTCAGTCAAACAGGCATAAGGGACTTGGTTTCTTTTTAGTGAAAATGGACCAGCCAGGGGTTGAAGTTCGACCGATTGAACAATTGACGGGTACCTCCGAGTTTAATGAAGTGTTTTTTGATGAGGCGATAGCTGAAGATATTTTGGGTCAGCCTGGTGAAGGTTGGACGATAGCTATGGCATTGCTTGGGTTTGAACGAGGAGTCTCTACGCTCGGCCAACAAATGTTGTTTCAAAATGAATTAGACACAATCGTTAAGGTGGCTAAAAGTAATGGTGCCGGCCATGACCCTGCCTTACGTCAGCGTATTGCCGAGGCGCATACGGGTCTTCGATTAATGCGTTATAACGCAATGCGCATGCTATCAGATCCCACTAGCGGTGATTTAGATAAGTCGGCTTTAGTGTATAAACTGCATTGGGCCAGTTGGCATCGTAATTTAGGTAAACTAGCAATGGACGTCTTGGGGCCAGAGTCTGAAATCTGTGAGTCAGGGCCGTATGACTTAACGCGTTTGCAGTCGATGTATTTGTTTACTCGCTCAGATACGATTTACGGCGGTACTAACCAGGTTCAGCGTAATATCATCGCTGAACGTGGGCTTGGTATGCCGCGAGAAGCCAAGGGTTGAATTATACATAGCTTTAATTTAAGAGGGTAAGTCATTGAATACCAACATTCCAGACTACGTTAAAGGGCATGATCTTTTAGCCGGAAAAACGGTTTTAATCACCGCAGCAGCCGGTGCAGGGATCGGTTTTGCCGCGGCAAAACGTGCTGCTGAAGAGGGTGCCGTTGCGGTTACTATCGCGGATATCCATGCAGGGCGACTGGCCAAGTCAGCGGACAAGCTAGAGCAGGAGACCGGTTTGCGGCCCTTCACTCAAATTTGCAACGTTACAGACGAAAACGATGTCCAGTCACTGATTAAGCAAGCAATTGAAAACATGGGGCATATCGATGTATTAATAAACAACGCTGGTTTAGGCGGTTCAACGTTAGTCGTTGATATGGAAGACGATGAGTGGCATCGCGTAATGGATGTAACGTTAACAGGAACCATGCGTATGACTCGCGCTGCGTTAAAGCATATGCAACCCAGAGGCAAAGGCGTTATTGTTAACAATGCCTCTGTGCTGGGTTGGCGTGCGCAGACAGAACAAGCCCATTATGCCGCAGCAAAGGCCGGTGTCATGGCGTTAACTCGCTGCTCGGCTTTAGAAGCGGCAGAGTATGGCGTTCGCATTAATGCAGTCTCACCCAGTATTGCGGTGCATGACTTCTTGAAGAAAACCTCCTCAGAAGAGTTGCTCAATGATCTAGTGAAAAATGAAGCCTTTGGTCGCGGCGCCGAAGTGTGGGAAGTCGCTAATGTTATGATGTTCTTAGCGAGTGATTATTCGTCTTATATGACCGGTGAAATTGTCAGCTGTTCATCACAACGAAGTTAATAAAGACTTACGTTATTATTCATACCTTTATTTTAAACATTCAATTTTGGAGATTACACTATGCGTGAAGCTGTTATCGTTTCTACGGCAAGAACGGCCTTGGCAAAATCTTTTCGAGGCAGTTTTAATGATACTGAAGCCCCAGCAATGGGCGGCCACTGTGTCAAAGCGGTGATTGAAAAAGCGGGTATTGATCCAGCAATGGTTGATGACTGTATTTTTGGTGCAGCTGCTCAGCAAGGCACACAGTCTTATAATCTAGGACGGTTATGCGCGATAGTCGGCGGTTTACCTGACACAACTGCGGGCATGGCTATAGAGAGACAATGCTCATCTGGCTTAATGTCAATTGCTACGGCTGCTAAAAGTATTATGTGTGACGAATACGATGTGGCCGTTGCTGGTGGCGTTGAATCCATCTCGTTGACTCAAAATAAGCATAAAAACACCTATCGCAGTCAATCTGCTGCAGCCATTTCGGTTGACCCAACTGCCTACATGCCGATGCTAGAAACGGCTGAAGTGGTTTCTGAGCGTTACGGTATCTCTCGTGATCTACAAGATGAATACAGCTTTCAAAGTCAGCAACGCACCGCTGCCGCTCAAGACAACGGTATCTTTGATAACGAAATTGTGCCGATGCAAGCCGTTAAAGCAGTATTTAATCGTGAGACAAAAGAAACCACTTATGAAACAGTCACCGTCAATAAAGATGAGTGCAATCGACCTTCAACGACCCTCGAGGGTTTGCAAGGCTTAGGCCCTGTTTGGAAAGATGGTCAGTGGGTTAAAGAGGGGCGTTTTATAACGGCAGGCAATTCATCGCAGTTGTCAGATGGCGCATCGGCGTCGCTTATTATGGAGGCAAGCATGGCTAAAGCTCAAGGCTTGTCGCCTTTGGGTTATTATCGTGGTATTTCTGTTGCTGGCTGCAAGTCAGATGAAATGGGTATAGGGCCCGTCTTCGCGGTCCCGAAGTTACTTGCACGACACGGTCTGACAATCGCCGATATCGGTGTTTGGGAATTAAATGAAGCATTCGCTTGTCAGGTGATTTATTGCCGTGATCAGCTGGGCATCGACAATGATAAATTAAATATCAATGGTGGCGCGATTTCTATCGGTCACCCTTTTGGTATGAGCGGGGCTAGAATGGTTGGCCATGCGTTACTAGAAGCTAAACGACGTGGCGAAAGATACGCTGTGGTCACTATGTGTATTGGTGGGGGCATGGGCGCAGCAGGCTTATTTGAGGTCGCTTAAATTTAAACGTCAATTGTTCTATACTAAAAAGGTCGGCCTATGCCGACCTTTTTCATAAGTTTGTAATCACATATTTTTAAGAGGTTACCCAGTGGCAAAGGTGTTCGGTGCAATAATTGGTTTTTGGTTGTTTGGCAGTTTTTTTGGAGCCATGCTGGGTTATTTTGTGGCTGGATTTTTTAACAGCGGCTTACAGGCGAATATTCGTAGTGGCTATGATCTTCATAGTCAGAGCGGCGATATTTTCTTTACCACGGTTTTTTCACTCATGGGGCATATTGCCAAAGCTGATGGTCGTGTCAGTCAAGACGAGGTAGACCAGACTGAGATCATGATGACGAAGCTAGGCGTTAGCGGTTCTAAGCGCGAGCAAGCCATTGAATGCTTTAAACAAGGGACGTCGGCTGATTTCGATATGATGGCGGTCCTGTCTCGTTTTTCTTCAGCTGTCCGCTTCAGGGCTGATTTAAAACGAAATTTATTGATGTTCTTGGTGGAAATGGCCATTGCAGATGATGAGTTTCATCCTAGTGAAGAAGCGATCTTACGAAGAGTAGCTCGGTCAATTGAGATTGAAATGCGTAGCTTTGAACGTATGGTTGAAATGCTCAAAGCTCAACGCAGCTTCGCAGGCGGTCAATCGGCCACGGGTGTGGATGATCTGGCGACAGCCTATAAAGCGATGGGCGTTGACGCATCAATAAATGATAAAGATCTGAAACGTGCTTATCGAAAGCTAATGAGTCAGCATCACCCCGATAAGATGATCGCAAAAGGCGTGCCTGCAGACATGGTGGCAATGGCAACAGAAAAAACGCAAGAAATTCAGGCAGCCTATGATTTAATAGAAAAGTCGAGAAAGTGAGTCCGACTGCCTGCCTTGATTGACGGTTACAGTAGTGATGTTATGTGCCAGTAAGTCTGATTGAGCTGTTCTCCCCAAATCAATGCTAACCAGCCAGCTGCCGCAAGATAAGGCCCAAAAGGGATGGGTTTGTCTTTGTCCTGGCGGCGAAAAATAATTAAACCGATTCCAATGATGGCGCCAACTAGCGATGATAGCAAAATAATCAATGGCAGTAATTGCCATCCCAGCCATGCCCCTATAGCGGCAAGAAGTTTGAAGTCGCCATAGCCCATGCCGTCCTTACCGGTAAATATCTTAAATAACCAAAATACACTCCATAGAGATAAGTAGCCAAAGACCGCGCCCCATAACGCACTGCCCACAGAAGTGAAGCCGCCAAAGTAATTAACGATCAAACCAAGCCAGATAAGTGGCAAGGTGATATTGTCAGGCAATAAGTAAGTGTCATAGTCTATGCCGCTCAGAGAGATAAGGCACCAGGTAAATATCAAGGCGGCGAATACGACCCAAATAGACGGCATAAAATGCCATGCAACAACGCCGCTCATCACTGCGGTGAGTAACTCTATGCATGGGTAGCGAAAAGAAATGGCGACCTTGCAGTTTGCACATTTCCCTTTAAGTAATAAAAAGCTTACTAATGGAATATTCTGCCATGGTTTGATTTTACTCATGCATGCCGAGCAATGTGAGCCTGGGAACGATAAGTTGAATGGCTCAGTATCGGTCTCTTGATCCGCAACGTTTTGCGTACGTTGTTCAATCGCTAATTGCCATTCTCTTTCTAGCATGACAGGTAGTCGATAGATAACGACATTTAAAAAACTACCAACCAGCAAGCCCAGTAAAGAGAAGCAGAGGATGAAAAGTTCGGTATGACTGGTCATTAGTTGAGTTATTTGCTGCATGAATGATTGAGCTCCTAAAAACTGTGTTTAAACAACTGCTCCAAGTTTGAAAATAGGGAGGTACATGGCGATCATAAGGCCACCGATAATAATACCCAAAACGGACATAATAAAGGGTTCGAGCAACGATGTTAAGCCATCGACTGAATTATCAACCTGCTGCTCATAATTGCTAGCTACTTTTGCCAGCATTTCATCAAGCGTGCCTGACTCCTCGCCAATCGCTACCATTTGGACCAGCATGCTAGGAAATAACCGGGTCATATAAATAGCTTGGTTTAATGTTTGACCACCGATCACTTCGCCAGCGATGTCTTTAATGGCTTGCCGATAAACATGATTGCCTGCTGTTTCAGCAACCGTTTCTAAAGAATCCACTAGAGAGACGCCCGCAGCGAAGGTTGTAGAAAGTGTACGGGCAAAACGTGCAACAATCGTTTGCTTGATAATATTGCCAACAACAGGGATTCGCAACAGTAATTGGTCTTTTGCAGTGGCCATCTTGTCGGAACGAGCAACTATTGTTTTAACCGTTAAAATTGCAACAGCAATAAAAAGTATAAGCACAACGATGTTGGCTTGAGTCCATTCTGATAATTGCATGACATACTGTGTAAAAGCAGGCAGTTCCGCATCAAAGCTACTAAAGGTTTGTGCAAATTGTGGAACAACTTTGATTAAAAGAATGCCCGTGACTACGAACGAAACGGCAATGACAGCGATAGGATAGCTTAAGGCTTTTTTGACTTTGGACTTAAGTGCTTCAGTTTTTTCTTTGTAAGTGGCTAATCGATCTAACATCGTGTCTAAAGTTCCTGATTGCTCGCCTGCATTGACTAGATTGCAGAATAAGTTATCGAACTGTTTTGGATGTTTAGCTAATGCTACGGCGAGACTCGAACCTGCACTTATTTCGTTTTTGACATTGGCAATAACTTTTTCCATAGAGTTGTTTTCGAGGCCTTCCCCAATGATATCAAAGGCTTTAACTATTGGCACACCAGCTTTAACCATGGTGGCGAGTTGGCGAGTGAAAAGTGTCACGTCGATGGCTCTAATAGGCTTTTTATTGAAATTCATTAGCGACGTTGGTTTGCGTTGAATGCGCTTGACTATAATGCCTTTTTTACTCAGTTGTACACGCACCATAATGTGGCTTTCGGCATTAATTTCGCCCGACTGCGCTCTCCCTGTCGAGTCTTTTCCTTGCCATCGAAAGGCGACTTGCTTATTTTTAGCGTGTGTCCCCATGGTTTCATATAGCCTTATAGTGTGCGTAAGCGTTGTATGTCATATGACTCGATTGATTTCTTCTAGACTGGTAAGTCCTGCCGCGACTTTAATTAATGCCGATTGACGAAGGTTTTTGTAACCGAGTTCGTTAGCCGCACAAGCCAGTGTTAGTGCATTGCTTTTAGACATAATGATTGCTTGTAACTCAGGCGTTATTTTGACAACTTCATAGATACCGACTCTTCCTTTGTAGCCATCGATGCATTTATGACAGCTAACGGCCTCTTTAATAGTGGCTGTGTTAATTTGTGTTGCAGAGAAACCCTGGTCTATTAGTGATTGCTCAGGCAGATGAACGGTTTTCGAACAATGTTCGCACAGTCGTCTAGCGAGCCGTTGAGCAATGACTAAGCTCAACGCTGTCGCTACGTTATACGAGGGTATGCCCATGTTCAGTAATCGTGAGATGGTTTCTGCTGCGCTGTTGGTGTGTAACGTTGACATAACTAAATGCCCTGTTTGTGCCGCCTTCATGGCCATTTCAGCCGTTTCAATATCTCTGATTTCACCGACCATAATGACATCAGGGTCCTGTCTAAGAAAAGAGCGCAATGCTTCGGCAAACGTCAATCCTATCTTACTGGAGACGTGGACTTGGTTGATCCCCTCCATGTTGATTTCAACGGGGTCCTCTGCACTGGAAATATTTCTTCTGTCGTCGTTGAGAATATTCAAACCGCTGTAGAGCGAGACGGTTTTTCCGCTCCCTGTTGGTCCCGTTACAAGTATTAATCCTTGGCTGCTCTGCAACGCTTGCAGGTAAAGTTCTTTTTGATCATCTTCATAGCCTAGCTTATCGATTCCCATGCTAGCACTGGTTGGATCGAGTATTCGTAAAACAATTTTTTCGCCATATAAAGTCGGCAGCGAGTTAACTCGAAAATCGATTGCGCGAGTTTTTGAAAGTTTCATTTTAATTCGACCATCCTGCGGCAGTCGGCGTTCTGATATGTCCATTTGGGACATGACTTTAATTCTGGCTGCGAGCCTGGGTGCTAGACTAATAGGGGGCCTATTTATTTCTTTAAGGATTCCGTCGGTTCTGAATCGAATACGATAATGTTTTTCATAGGGTTCAAAATGTATATCGGATGCTCCTTGAGTAATGGCGTCAATTAGTACTTTATTGATAAAACGGACAATGGGTGTCTCATCAATAGGTTTTTCATTGTTATGGTCTAGCTCGTCTTTTTCTTCATCGATGACTTCAATATCAAAATCTGCGAGGTTGCTTCCCTCAAGATCTGATAGCTGTTGATTGAAATTATTGTCTTGTTCAAGGTGTTGCTTTATTGCACTTTCAAGTTTTTTATGTTCAACCAGCACTGTTTCTGTTACGAGGCCTGTATGAAATTTGATTTCTTCTTGAGCTCTCAAATTACTGGGGTCAGACACTGCGATAAATAAACGATTTCCCCGTTGGTATAACGGCATAAATTGATGTTCGACAATCAATTGATGACTGATAATATCTTTCGGCAAGGTGTTTTGATTGAGCGCATCAATATCAAATAACGGTATTGAGAATTCGTCGGCCAGTGCTCGCGCAATAATGGATTGATCGGCAAGGTCATTCACTATTAAGTAGCGCACCAGTGAGGTTTTTTTTTGTTTAGCTGCCTGACAATACTCCTGCGCCTCATTGAGTGTAAGAATATTGTCTAGAATTAACTTTTTTGCAATTCCTGACAGAGGTTCCATTGATTGGCTTAACATGGTAATTATTCGTCCTTTATATTAAATCGTTAGAGAAATTTTTCTGTAGAGCCGCTTTTATTTTGCGTTTATCACCTGGGTATTGTTTTTTGATTTTGTAAAAAAAAACATTTATCACTTGAGTTTCCAGCATGATAAGACTAGCTTATTTTGAGTCAATCCATGGATTCTGGCGTCAAGTAGCACTGGTTTTATTGGTTTTTTTTGCGCTTGTTCACAGTAATTATAAAGTTGTATCGACCAGTCCACATTTGCTTTTGAAAGCTGAGCATTATTGAAAAAATAAAGATACATTTTAAATGTAAAACTTATAAATCACAGTGAGTCAGCAAGCAGCAGACTTTTATTACATCGATAATCCAGCAAGGGGATCCAATATGCACATAACAGCCAACAAAAAACCAACCAGCACATGTTTAGCTCGTCAAGCACGAGCTGAATCAGGCTTCACGTTAATAGAGCTAATGATAGTTGTCGCTATTATTGGCATCTTGTCTGCTGTGGCACTGCCAGCGTATTCTGATTACCAGCAACGCTCTAAATTAGGCGGTGCGGTGAGTGGAGTGGCTGCGTATAAAACAGCCGTAGGCTTGTGTATTACAGAGTTAGGTTCGGTATCAGGTTGTGATCATGGCACTAACGGCATTGGTGCGGCCATCAGCACTTCAGGCACGATTGCTTATGTGAAATCAATTTCAGTCACAAACGGTGTCATCAGTTTAACAACGTCAGCTATTGACTCATCAGGCAGTGATTTAGCCTTGGCTTTCACACCAGTTGTTAATGCCAATCAAGCTATCCAATGGAGTCTGTCTGGAACGGGCTGCACGACAGAAGGTCGAAGCATCCGATGTTCTGGAGTATAGGCGGTCAGGTCGAATGAGCTAGCTATTCGGTCTCAGCGCAACTAAAACCGCTGCCTCTGTTATAAGGGAGTGGTTTTTTAGTTGTTAAATCGCATTGATAGATCAATGGCTTTCACGTGTTTAGTCAGTGCTCCAATTGAAATATAATCAACGCCAGTTTCAGCAAGGGAGACTAGGTTTTTAGCGCTGACATTGCCTGATGCTTCTAATTTTGCTCGACCTCTATTCTTTTCGACAGCTGAACGCAGTTCAGCAATAGAGAAATTATCAAGCATGACAATGTCCGCATTGCCCTCTAGGGCCAAGGTGAGTTCCTCAAGCGATTCAACTTCTATTTCGACCGGTATTTCTGGATGATTTTTTTTTGCTTGACCAATAGCAAGGCCAATAGAACCGCAGGCGGCGATGTGGTTTTCTTTGATAAGAAAGGCATCGTATAAGCCAATCCTATGGTTGTAACACCCGCCGCAACTGACCGCATACTTTTGAGCGGTTCTTAATCCAGGTATGGTTTTTCGAGTATCCAATAACTTCACCTGATGGTGTTGCACCAACTGCGCATATTGATCACAAATAGTCGCCGTGCCTGAGAGGAGTTGTAAGAAATTGAGTGCTGTGCGCTCCCCCGTGAGTAGATGCCGAGCCGATCCTGCTACGGTGAAAAGTGTCTGATCAGCTATGACCCTATCGCCATCATTAACCGACCAATGAATACTGAGTTCAGGGTCTATTTGTCTGAACGTTTCATTAACCCATTCGCTACCCGCAATGACCGCTGCTTCACGCGTAATAACGGTTGCTAGATAGGTCTCATGCTTACCAACGAGTTGAGCTGTAATATCGCCAGAGCCAACATCTTCAAGTAATGCCGTTTTAACCGACCGCTGGATATCTTCAGTGAGTTTCTTTTCATCGAGCATAAAGTAGTGTCTTTGTGTGATGGATGAATAGGCGATATTTTTTCTATTACTGTTTTGTTCGTGGACCCATGATAATGATTAATAGAAATGATTGCTAGCTATGTGAGGCAAGAGACCATTATGATCAATGCGTTTGGTTTTTCTGTTATTTTGACTTCATTGCCGCAGTATTAATTGACCGTTACGCTGGCTGAACTCAATCTGGGAGAGAGCACTCATCCCCAGTAATATTTTGCCTATGCCGTTCATGCCTGGATTAATCTCTGCGTCAACATTTGTCAGCGTAATCTCGCCCAGTTCAAGCATTGCAATCGTTGTTTGGTAAGTTTCGACGGGACCATTGGCCGTGTAAGATAGCCCTTTTTTACCTGGCCTTAGGTGCAGTGAATGGGCTATATCTGCCGGGACAGCGACCCTCGTTGCGCCTGTGTCAATGAGTAAGGCCGTGTCTACTCCGTTGACTTTACCGGTTAATACAAAGTGTTGTTGACGATTAGCGTTCAAGACTAAGCTACTCCTATCATCTATCTGCACCATTTCAGGGTTTCGATTAGGGTTTACGTGTGTGATGAGTACATCTTGAAAATACAGAGCCAGCATGCCCAGCAGCAATAGCCAGGCGACCACTGTCATGGCTAGTCCGATGGCACTGGCCTCGTGATGGGGTTTGTTCGGTTCGTTTTCCATTCGTTTCCCTGCATAAATGCGTGCATCCTGACTTTATTTTAACCAGCGTAAGGCTCAGGAGGTGCCAGCGGCATCAAATGTTGCGTGAATCGTGTTAAATCCATTAACTGCACATTATGAAAGCAATTATTTTGCTTATCTACTGTTTTTGTTACACGCGCATCACGTTATGATAAATACTTATGCATTCAAATGTAATCATTCACTGGAATACAATAAAAATGACTGATCCTCGGCAAGTTTCCTCGTCATCATTGTCCCCAACGGCAAGATTTTCTGTGATAGACGGATGGCTTGATGGGGTAAAACGTATCGATTCGCCGAATTTCGATGAGCGATCGACGGCATCAGTGGTGGATTTATTGGTTATTCACTGCATTGCTTTGCCTCCGAACCAGTTCGGTGGCAAAGGTATAGAGCAGTTATTTACCAATCAATTAGACCCTGAAGACGATCCTTATTACCATGAGATCGCTGATCTTAAGGTTTCGGCGCATGTGCTGATTCGGCGAACAGGGGAGGTGATTCAATTTGTCAGTTTTAATCAACGCGCTTGGCATGCCGGAGAATCAAATTACCAAGGTCGTATTGCCTGCAATGATTTTAGCATCGGTATCGAGTTAGAGGGGACGGATAAAGATGCGTATGAGGTCATTCAGTACCAAGCATTGGCCACTGTAATCGCTTCGCTGATGACTCATTACCCGGCCCTCAATGTCGATCGTATCGTGGGCCATGAAACCATCGCTGCGGGCCGAAAGACAGATCCAGGGCAGGGTTTTGATTGGCATTTCTTTCAGTCAGAATTAGCCGTTTCTTCCGGTCAATCGCGTTTATGAGCATTTCCATGACACCGTTCCTATTCAGGGTGAAAGTACTATGTATCTAATAACGCTTGTTTTGACGTGGCTGGTTATTCAGGTTTGGGGCGGTGTTTCGGTTATACAAAGAGATGACCTTCAGCACCGCTGGTTCCAGCTCTTTTTTAAATATATTCCGAACGGTTTGCCCTCAACGGTTTCGAATGTGCTTGCATTGTTATTGCCGGTTCTACTGCTAGTGTTCATTTTATCTCTATTAGGCGATAGCTTAGCAAGCATCCCCATGTTTTTTCTTACTCTGACAGTTTTATTATTTGCTCTCGGCAGAGGCGATGTGATGAGTCGCCTGCACGCTTTTTGTTTTTCTATCAATGATGAAGAGACCTCCGTTATTGTGGCGGCTAAGCGTTACTATGGCCTGGAGGCAGAGCCTGATCATCTTGCTATCAAGATTTATCAACGTGTAGCCTATCAGCTCTATGAACGATGGTTTGCGGTTGTTCTGTGGTTTTTGATAGTAGGCGCTCCAGGCGCTTTGTTTTATCGCATTTGCCAGTGCGCTTCTGATGCTAAAACAACAGACGCCAGTCCATCGATGCTTGAAGCAATCACGGTGTCCGAATCGCAAGACCAGCAGACGTTTTATTTATCTCTGCGAGAGGATGCTGGGCTCATCATGGCTATCATGGATTGGCTGCCTGCTAGATTATGGGTATTAATATTAGGCGTAGCCAGTTATTTTGGCACCAGTTTAGAATTATTAAGCGCTCGTTTTTTTGATCGCATTAGTGCGAGAAAATTGTTCACCGAATTCTTTCTTGCAGAACTCACTGCCGCTCAGCGCGCCGGTGATGCCGTTGATCTGTCCGTTGGCCGAGTGATTCAGAAAAAAGTAAAAGCTATTGAGCAGATTAGCCAGCGGGCAATGCTTTGTGCATTAATATTTTTTTTGGCGATTTTACTATTAACGAGCTAAGGTGATTTGTCGCCATTATACGCACGCGTCTGAAAGCGATTTAAACGGTATTCGTCTTTTGAGATCATTTTCACCCTTGTTGAGACGGGGTCTGCCGACGGCTATTAACATCCGCAGGTTTGCATAAGGAACTTTTATTTTTGAGCAACTAGGCGGCTTTGATGCCAGCAATAGTCCGCTCAAATTGGGCATTTCGAAATCGTTTTAAAAGGGGTATGAGATGGAAAATCTTTTCACTTTATTGTTTTTTTTATTTGTAGCTTTAGCGCTCTTGGTTTTTATTTTAGGTCGCTTTGCTAAGCCGATGACTGACGATCAAACGGCCAGCTTTTCGCGATGGATCATCCCATTATTATTTTTATTATTAGTGATACAAATTATTCGTCATTATTTTTTTTAATGCGCTCAAAGGCACGTAGTAATAATTAACCAGTGATCACTTAGGAGGGTATTTTTTGGAGGATTTAATCCGCTCGCCAGCGATTAAGCTATTTGTCACCCGTTGTTCGAAGATTCAAGAGGCCGATTTAGTGGCTTATAGGCAGATACTTAGCGAGGACGAGTTGACGCGTAACAAGCGGTTTCGCTTTGCCCCTGACCGCCAACGTGATCTGATCAGTCGAGCATTGTTGCGGACTGAGTTGGCCAACGTACTATCGTTGCCGGCGAAAAGCCTTGAGTTTGAAAAAAACGCTCACGGTAAGCCGAAATTAATCCCCTCGATTGATCCAACATCTGAGCCAGTTACCTTTAATGTTAGTCACGCTAATGACTGGGTCATATTGGCCGTTTCTTCAGCGTTAATTGGTGTCGATGTTGAATTTACGCCACGAAATAACGATGTTATGGCTGTCGCTGATCGTTATTTCTATGGAGCTGAACTTAAGGAATTACGTGCTTTTAGTCCTTCAGAACAAAGGGAGCGATTTTTTGACTATTGGACGTTAAAAGAGGCCTTCATGAAGGCGCGGGGTGAAGGCATTAGCTTAGGACTGTCAAACTTTGGTTTTTCTATTGCTTCGTCGAAAGCGATTAAAATAAGTATGTTGCCGTGTTTAAATGATCGGCCAGATGATTGGCAGTTTTGGTGCTTGACGCAAGAAGTTGACTACCGCCTATCGTTGGCACTTAAAAGCACTTTTCGTCCGAAGGTGACTTGTTATGACACCGTTCCTTTGCGCAGTAAAATAAAGTTAGCGTGGTCGTTAAACTAATTGCCAAGGCTTAACGTATGATTAGTCAAATGTATAAGCAGTTTAAAAAGGTCATTACCATGATAGATAAACGTATTTTAGTAGCGCCCGCGGATGCTTTGCCGGGCAGAAGTCGCCCACTGGACGTGCCTGAGTTGCATCATGTAAATCATCAACCCATGCTTGGCCGCGACGGGAAAATTCATATCCCTGAGGGCTATGAGCAGGCGATGTTTGGTCTGGGGTGCTTTTGGGGTGCAGAGCGAAAATTTTGGGAGTTATCGGGTGTTTACTTAACCGCTGTCGGTTATGCAGCAGGAGTGACGCCTAACCCCAGTTATGAAGAGGTTTGCAGTGGGCTTACAGGCCATAATGAAGTGGTCACTGTTATTTTTGACCCTGATTTAGTTAGCTATCATAAGTTATTGACGGTTTTTTGGGAAAGCCATAACCCCACCCAGGGCATGCGGCAAGGCAACGACCGAGGCACCCAGTACCGTTCAGGCATTTATACATTCACTGATCAGCAAGACACCGCTTTGGCCTCAATGTCGACATTTCAGCGTCAGGTAACCAATGCTGGGTTAGGTCAAATTACGACCGAAGTTATACAGGCGCCAATATTTTATTTCGCTGAAGGCTATCACCAACAGTATCTAGCTAAAAATCCTGGCGGTTATTGCGGTCTGGGTGGCATTGGCTTGACCTATCAGGACTAGTCATTGCTTAATAAGGCCAGCAGCATCGGTAGCACCGTTTCCACACGGTAGATACGCACTCCGATAGCAAGGCTTTGGCAGCCATTGTGTCGCAGTAATTCGACTTCATAGGGAATAAACCCTCCCTCGGGACCTATGACAATTACATGACCAGTTTGATCGGTGGTTAGCCCCCGATGCATTCGCTCGTTGAGCGTAATATCTGCATTGTAGGGATGTGCTAACAGGCAACGTTTATTTTTTCTAATATCATTCAGCCTATCTTCAACAAACGGTTTAAACCTAGAATGTAAGCTGACAGTTGGTAATTGAGTGTCTTTGCTTTGTTCTAAACCTAGCAATAACTGTTGATGAATATTATGAGGGCTTAATAATGGGCTCTGCCAAAAACTCTTTTCCACTCTAAAACTGTTGATAAAGTGCAGCTCTTTTATGCCACATTCGGCGCAAACGGCGATTAGGCGTTTGGCTACTTTTGGTCTGGGCAGTGCCATGACCACTGTAATCTGCAGTGGTTTTGGTGTCAGTGATGTGTCGTTGTTTAGGTTCGGCAAGAACTTCAGATGAACGGCAGTTCTTGCTGAATTAATATGAATAACTTCTGCACTGCCACGCTCGCCATTAAGAACGCCGGCATTCAGTATTGTCCCCGTCTTAGCCTGAAGGACCTGGCAAATGTGCTGAGCCCTTCTATCACTGAGCGTGGTACGGTTATCAGCCGTTAATTCTGACGAGTCGAGTAATAATAAGTTCACATTAATTGCCGACTGCCAGTTAATTGAAGGAAGTGGCGGTGTTTACCGGCCACCTTGGTTATGTTGTGGGTGCTAAACGTTGTTTAGTTTAGCACCCTGAGGCCAGAGCTGCTTCTCTGCCTAAATGACGCCGTTTAAAAAGACTGAGTGACGAGTATTTCACTTTTAAAAAATGCTATTAATTCATTGGCATCGCTTTGACTAAGAAAGTTGCCAATGTTGACTTGCTCGTCGTCGTTAATTAGTTGTAAACTTTGCGCCTCCCAGTCATGTTTCGGTGGTGTAGTGATCAGACGGGTAGCTTGTTTTTGCCAAACCCATTTTCCTCGCGGTCGATAGACTCCTTTTTCAATGATAAGTTGTTTATTGCTTATAATAATGACGTGTCGGTAGCTCAGTTTCCAAGAAACGTAGTACAGGGCTAAGCTTAAGGTGAGTACTTCAAGGCCAGCAAAAGGAAGCATTACCCAAGCACCGGCAATGATGGTGAATGCCATTGCAATTCCTATGCAAATGCCTCCCAGTGACCAGATGACGCGTTTATTACCGTCCCAATCGAGTGATCTGTCAGGCGATAAAATAAGCGTGGTAATTGTGTCATCGAGACTTTTCTTTTGGCTGACTTTTATCATGGTGAGTTGTTATCTGTCCGTTAATATAATTTTATTTAGCTTCTGTCAAAGTCGATAATCAAAATATCACCATTAGCTGGCGTAGGTTCTGGTAATTCCCAATCCCACACTTCATGACTGAAGTCTTTATCAAGCCTAGCGCAAAGATCGACAAACGGCTGTCGTTGCGGGTCAGCGATGATTGCTTTGCTGACACCGGCTTTTTTGGCACGTTTAAACAGGTTAAATAAAGTATTATTTAAACTGTCCCAGAAGCAAATGTCACCGCCAATAATGAGATCGTATTCTGATAGAGTTTTCACATCGAGTTGATCAAATGTTTTAACCAATGGTTTAATATAAACTTCATTCAAGCCCGCATGAGCCTGCAAATAGGGAAACACATCGGGGTCGGCATCAACGCCTGTGACATCGCAACCAAATGTCTTGCTGCAATAAATGGCGGTTAACCCCCAGCCGCAACCAATTTCAAGAATCTTAGCATTTTTCTTGGGTGGGTTGTCGTTTAGATAATCCATGAGTAAATAGCTTGAACTCCAAAATTTATCACCATGAATGGATGTAGGGCATTCCTTTTTAAGCTTTTTAATGACCGGATGTCTGGCGGTCATTAATTTGACGCCAAGCTCTTCTTGAATGGTCGGTTTGTTGTTGTGAGATTGTACTGGACTGCCTTTTTTCATAGTGTTTTTCATCTCGAAGCGGTATGTCAAGTTGATGGACTGATTGATCAGTGTCTACGGTTCTTTTACTAGCGCCTGCAAAGAGGGAGCAAAGCGAGATCGTTATTCACTAATTATAAAGCTTTTAAATCAATTAGATGAAAAAACTTGATGTGTTTAGGGAAAAAAAGCCTTTTTTGTGAATTACTTTGTGTCATCGTCAAAAAAATGTGGCTAGCTCAATGATACTCATGGCCATTAATGTTGAATTATCTTCATAAGTATATTGCTGGCAAGTATTGTTTAACGACGAGCAATCAAGTCAATACGATGAATGAGCAGCGGTTTGAATCATCGGTTGAGCTGATTATCGGCAGAAAATGCGTCGCATGTCGGCCTTATTTAACATAAGTGGCAACTGCTTAGTGAATGAAGCCATGATAAACTATTAACTGATCATTTAATCACTGACATGTTGATTTGCAGGCCTTATGTATAAGTTAATTCGCCCCTTATTGTTTTCTCTCGACCCTGAACGCGCTCATGATTTAACCTTGCGTGGTTTGCGCTTGGCCGGCGACAGTGGTTTAGCCGGTATGATGATGCCTGCTCGGGTTGATGACCCTACCGAACTTCTCGGTCTTCGCTTTCCTAATCGTGTTGGCCTGTCTGCGGGTCTGGATAAAAATGCCACGGCCATAAGAGGCATGGCTTCTCTGGGGTTTGGCTTTTTAGAAGTTGGTACTGTGACACCAATGCCGCAGGCTGGCAATCCAAAACCGCGAATGTTTCGCATAACGGAGCAGCAAGCGATTATTAACCGTATGGGTTTTAATAATGCTGGATTAGAAGCATTAATTGCTCGTGTAAAAGCGGTTCGTCAGGCCGGCATTGATTGCCCCCTTGGCATCAATATAGGCAAAAATAAACAGACCTTAGCGGCGGATGCGGTTAATGATTACTTACAGTGTTTAATTGCTGCGGCCCCATTTGCTGACTTCATCACCATTAATTTATCATCACCCAATACACCGGGATTGCGTGACTTGCAGTTTGGCGACGAATTGAGCGCATTATTAACCAAGCTGACTCAGGCGCGGAGTGAGTTTGCTGAGCAGCAAGGCAAACGCGTTCCCTTGCTGGTTAAAATTGCCCCTGATATGGCTGATGTCGACTTATTGGCGGTGGCTGATCAGCTGGTTGAGCAGGGCATCGATGGAATCATTGCAACCAATACCACCATCGATAAGCGTTCCGTTGATGGCCACTTGCACGGACAACAATCGGGCGGCTTGAGTGGGCAAGTACTCTTCGAGCGCTCAACCGAAGTGGTTGCAAAGCTTGCCAATCATCTGAACAAAGAAATTGCGATCATCGGTGTTGGCGGTATTCATTCGGGCGAGCAAGCCGCGGCTAAAATCGCGGCTGGCGCTGACCTGGTTCAAATTTACAGCGGTTTGATTTATCAAGGCCCTGGTCTTGTTCGTGATGCCGCTAAGGCTATTCGTTTTGCTAACAAGGCGGTTTAGATGAGTGTTTCTTTGCAGTCATATATCGCTACATGCCCAAAAGGCTTAGAGCATCAGTTGGGCTTAGAGCTGTTGCGGTTAGGAGCGGCAGAGATTCAGGAGTCGGTTGCTGCATGTTACTTCGATGCTGATTTGGCTGCCGCCTATGAGGTCTGTTTATGGTCGCGATTAGCGAACAGAGTAGCACTGGTTTTGTTGCGCAATAGAATTGACTCTGAACAATCGCTTTACGAGACGGTTACACATTTACCCTGGAGTGATTATTTTTCGCCTGATAAGACCTTATTGGTCGACTTCAACGGCACTTCTGCTGATATCCGAGATTCACGATTTGGTGCAAAACGCGTTAAAGATGCGATCAATGATAGTTTCTTAAGTAGCGTCAATCAGCGGTTAGTGATTGACGAAGAAAGGCCAGACATTTTGGTTTACGGGCGTTTATTTAATGGTCGCTTTACCTTGGCGCTGGATTTAGTCGGTGAGAGTTTGCATCAGCGAGGTTATCGAAGTAGAGGCGGGATGGCACCTTTAAAGGAGAACCTTGCAGCGGCGATTTTACTGCAAAGTGACTGGCCCGCTATATGCGAGGCGGGGGGGAGTTTTGTTGATCCTATGTGCGGTTCGGGCACGCTCTTAATTGAAGCTGCACTGATGGCGGCCAATATCCCGCCGACTTTTTTACGAACTCGGGGCCTGGTGGGTAATGGGCATTGGTGTCTGACTGAATTGTCCAATTTTGATCAAGACGTCTGGCAAGAGACGTTGAGTCGACAGTCTTTGGCGGCTGAAGAAGGCTGCAAACAACAGTCCATTACTCTGCTAGGCTTTGACATCGACTCGCGAACAGTCGCGTTGGCAAATGAGAATATTACTCTGGCAGGACTGGCTGATTGGCTTTCGGTCGAAATCAGTTCAGTTGCTGAATTGTCGTTGCCGGATGATCTTCAGCCTGGTTTATTGGTCGTGAACCCGCCTTATGGTGAGCGCTTGGGTGAGGTCGATGAATTGGTGCCGGTCTATCAGCAATTAGGTCGGTTGCTTAAGCAGTCTTGCATGGGTTGGCAAGCCAGCGTATTTACTGGCAACAAAGATTTAGGCTGGCAGACGGGATTACGTAGCTGGCGGCAGCATAAACTTTATAATGGTGCAATTGCCTGCCAAGTGCAGCGTTACCGTGTTGATGAAAAGAGTATTGCGGTTGATCTAACGGACCGAGGTAAAAAAGTTTTAACGATTGATGATTTGAGTGACAATGCTAAGATGTTAGCGAATCGTTTGATCAAAAATCGTCGTCGGTTGAAACCCTGGCTTAAGCAACAAAAAAATGCCTGTTTTCGAGTATATGATGCCGATTTGCCCGAATATGCGCTTGCGATTGATTGTTACGTTGCTCTCGAGAAATTAGCTGCCGATGCCAACGATGACCAGGGCCCTTATCCAGTAAAAAATCGAGGGGTGAGCCCGTATAAAAATATTCCTTCACCGCTTCCTAAGCGCATGCCGCTCGCTCTACCTGAGATGCATATTCATTTGCAGGAGTACGCCGCTCCAGCGACAATCGACGCAGGCTTGGCACGCAAACGAGTCAAAGATGCTGTTGCTGCTGTGTCGGCAGTGTTTGAATGCCCTCTTGAACGTATCTATCTTAAGCGACGAGAGCGTCAGCGTGGCAATAGTCAATACCAAAAGACGGATGCTCAAGATTCAGCGTTGGTCGTGTCAGAGCACGGTCATTTATTGAAGATTAATTTACAGCGTTATCTCGACAGCGGCTTGTTTCTAGATCATCGCCCTGTGCGTGTATTGATTGCCGATGAGGTCGCCGACAAACGCTTTCTTAATTTATTTAGTTACACGTGCTCTGCTTCAGTCTACGCCGCTAAAGCAGGTGCTAGCCAAAGTCTGAGCATTGATATGTCCAACAACTATCTAAATTGGGCGCGTCATAATTTTGCGCTTAATGACGTAGATGTTAATCAGCATCAATTACTTAGAGCTGATTGCAGTGAATGGCTTAAGACCGCGACGGACATGTTCGATTGTATATTACTTGACCCTCCGAGTTTCTCTAACTCAAAGCGTATGGAGCATACCTTGGATATTAGTCGTGACCACGTTGATCTCATTCAATTGGCAATGCGTCGCCTAACGGCAAAGGGTAGTCTATACTTCTCAAACAACAAGCGGGGTTTTAAGTTATCGGTGGAATTAAGCAGCCAATATTTGATTGATGATCTAACACGAGTCACTTTAGACCCCGATTTTGATCGAGGCCGGCCCGCACACCAATGCTGGCGACTAAAGCATCGCTAATCAATGGCCAGATCGAGCCATTCACTGGCTAAAAACTTCGAAGCAGTCCGAAAATCAATCAATATGTGCCGGCATTTACGAGGAGCAGCGTTTTGGAACACAGTTATCGGTTAGTCATTGCTTGTCCTGATCAGGTGGGTATCGCGGCAAAGGTTAGCGCATTTATTGCGGAGCGTGGTGGGTCAATACTCGAGGCCAATTACCACACGGACCCTGTTTCGGGTCAATTTTTTATGCGCAATGAAATTAGCGCCCATTCATTATCGATTAGTTTTGATGACTTTAAACTTCAATTTCAATCGATTGCTGATGCTCACCAAATGTCGTGGTATTTGCGTGATTCAAATCACCGTCGGCAGGTGGTGTTGTTAGCCAGTCATGCCTCTCATTGTCTCGCTGATTTGTTACACCGCTGGCGAAGCGGTGACTTGCATTGTGATGTTGCCTGTGTGATAGCAAATCATGAAAATTTACGCAGCATGGTGGAATGGCATAATATTCCTTTCCATTACGTGCCAATGTCAAAAGAGTTAACGGCGAAAGCGCAAGGCTTTGCTGAGATTGATCAACTCATTCAGAATTACAAAGCCGATACGATAGTCTTGGCCCGTTTTATGCAGATTTTACCACCAGATCTTTGTGCGCGGTACCCACGCCAGGTGATTAATATTCACCACAGTTTTTTACCGTCGTTCATTGGCGCTAATCCGTACCAAAAAGCCTTCGAACGTGGGGTTAAATTAATTGGTGCTACTTGCCACTATGTGACCGATGATCTCGATGAAGGTCCCATCCTTGAGCAAGATGTTGTTCGCGTTGGGCATAAGCATGACCGCGATGATATGGTGCGTTTAGGGAAGGACGTTGAAGCACGGGTATTGGCGCAGGGCTTGCGCTATCACCTTGAGGACAGAGTCCTTGTCGACGGTAATAAAACCGTCATATTTGATTAGATGTCGTCTTTCATCGCTGTTTTTCTCAATCTTATAAATCTTTAACCAACACAACCTGCAAAAACGACGACAATAGTAGCTTGTGAGCTTACACTCGCGCATGGTTTTAATAAAATTTTCTGTTACTGGCAAGCATATTTGAGGAATAATCAATGGGTTTATTGAGTGGTAAGTACACGATAGTCACGGGTGGCGGCACGGGCCTGGGTTTTGGTGTGGCGCAACGATTTTTAGAGGAAGGCGCGGCGAGTGTGACGATTGTGGGTCGGCGTGAAGATGTCTTACAGGCAGCTGCCAAAAAGTTATTGGCGTTAGGTCATGCCGGTGAAGTTCGTTTTAAAACGTGTGACGTTACCCATGAAGAGCAGGTTGAAGCGGCGGTTGAAGCGGCGTGTAATGATAATGGCCAGCTAGATGTGATGGTCTCAAACGCGGGTACAGGATTACCGAATGCGGTGATTGATGCAGATGTGGCTGCTTGGAGTAGCTTGTTAGATTTAAATATTATTGGAAATTTATTGAGTATCAAGCATGCGGCAATCAAGATGAAAGCCGCTGGCGGAAGTATTATTTCTATTTCCTCGATTGAGGGAGCTGCGCCGAGCAAATTTATGGGGCCTTATAGCGTAAGTAAGGCCGGTGCAGAAATGCTGGTTAAAAACGCTGCGTTAGAATTAGGCCCCTTTGGTATACGCGTGAACTGTGTGCGCCCTGGTATGGTGCCGACCGAAATCGTTGCTGCCTCGCTACCGCAAAGCCTTCAGGATACTTACATTGAAGAATCAGATTTGAAGCGAGCAGGTACGCCGCAAGAAATTGCTGATGCCGTACTTTATTTCGCTTCTGATATGGGCAAGTGGACAACGGGTCAAATTATGGGTGTGTGCGGTGGTGCAGGTAACCAAAAGGGTGCTGACTTTAGCGAGTCCATTGGGATGTTTTACGGTGACGATAAGCTCAAAGAGTACACCAACCAATAATCCGCGATGCCGCTGCCTAGCGGGTAGAATTACCCATACATGTTGAGTGCGTAAAAAAGCATTTTTTGCGGCGCAACACCGATAAGGCTTATTTAGAGGTATACTTTTCAACCCGATTTCAATACTGACGATAGCTTGCAAAAAACGTCATAAGCTGATGTTTTCATTGCTGTAACCGTCATAGTCAGTTAAGAAGTAAAATCTTTTTTTAGTTTTGTGGTACTGGCGCTAAGGCTAGTTTATGCTTCTTACCGTTAAAAGTTAGGTAAGTCGATGTGTTTTATTAAAAAGATAATTAGGATTTGAGCTATGACTCCGGAAGAAACGAAAGCCTTCGAAGAAAAAGTCTATGCCTTTGTTGGCAAGCCAATATACACAGGATCGCGACGCGGGCATGATGACGTTAACTCCGCCATGATACGTCAATGGTGTGAAATTATGGGTGAAAAAAATCCCGCATATACTGATCAAAATTGGGCTGAACAAAGCAGTCGGGGTCATTTAATTGCACCACCGGCAATGATGTATGCTTGGACTCAAGAAGGTTATAAAGTCGCCAGTGAGGGCCGTCCAACTGACGGCCAAGTCGAAATGGTTAAGTTTTTTGATAGCCATGGCTTTAGTGGCTCGCTCGGCACTAACGTTGATCAAGAATATTTTGCTGAAGCCAAAGTGGGCGATGCTATTTTTGAAGAAAGTATGATTGAGTCTATTTCTGAGCAAAAAACTACGGGCCGAGGGATCGGTTACTTTTTTGAAACTTATGCTAAATTCACCAATCAAGACGGCATTTTGCTGGGTACGCAGCGGTTCAGGGTGTTCAAATTTATTCCTCCTGCACAGGAAGATTCGGCGCCATCTAATGACAGTGCATTAGAAGTGCCAACAAGAGCTAATTCGCCTCGCGGTCAAGACAATAAGTGGTGGTGGGATGCTTGTGATGATGGCAAAGTACTAATACAGCGCTGCTCATCTTGCCAAGCCTTACGACATCCACCACGACCAATGTGCGGAGAGTGCCAGTCAACCGAATGGGATAGCATCGAGTCAACCCTTGATGGCGAGCTGTTTAGTTTTGTTGAGTTGCATCATCCTAAATTTCCAGGCTATCAATATCCGCTGATAGTTGGCGTTATAAGCTTGGCCGAAGGCACTCGAATCATAGCTAATGTGGTTGGTTGTGATGTTAAAGATGTTGTCATCGGTATGAAATTAAAAGGCAAAGTTGAAAAAATTGATGAGAAGAACACGTTGCCACAATTTTATCCTGTTTAATACTAACGGCTAAGCTAAAGAGAATCGAAAAATGAATACAGTTAACTATGCCGATATCAATGTTGGCGACAAGATACCAAGTTTAGATATACCTATTACTGCCTCGCTTATTACATGCGCGGCGTTAGCGACGCGTGATTTTGAACCCTGTCATCATGATAAAGCGGTTGCTCAAGGGATGGGCTTGCCCGACGTCTTTATGAACATCTTAACCAGCCAAGCTTTAATGGCAAGATTCGTGACCGATTGGTCGGGTCCCGAAGTGGTTATGAAAGCATTAAAAGTGAAGTTGGGGGCGCCGAATGTTCCGGGTATGACAATGACAGTCAGCGGCGAAATTGTCGAAAAGGATGACGACAAAAAAAGTATCAAAGTTGATGTTACTGGTGAAAATAATATCTGGGGAATGCATATGACTGGCTCTGTGCAGATAGCACTGCCTTAATTCATTCCACTTGGAGAATAGCATGACAATTAATATTTCAGGTGAAGCGGCCATTGCCGGTGTAGCCAACACAGAATTTTCAAAAAACTCAGGTGTTTCTGAGTTAGAGTTAGCTTGCACGGCTGTTCGCGATGCGATTGCTGATGCAGGTTTAAAGCCTTCAGACGTTGACGGAATGACAACCTTTACTCTTGATAATACCGATGAAATTGAAATAGCCCGTGCTGTTGGTATAGGTGATTTGACGTTTTACTCGCGAGTTCCTCACGGAGGTGGTGCGGCAACTGGACTTATTCATCAAGCTGTGATGGCCGTAGCGACAGGTATGGCTGAAGTGGTGGTTTGTTATCGAGCATTAAACGGTCGTTCCGGCCACCGTTACAGTTCAGGAGTCTCAGGCCCGCTACTCACTTCGGATGCAATACACTGGGGTTGGTACACGCCTTATGGCTTGATGACACCGGCCAGCTGGGTCGCGATGTACACTCAACGATATATGCATCTCGCAGATAACGTTCAAGATGCGATGTTTGAAATAGCACATGTCCAACGTGAGTATGCTGCTAAAAACCCGGCGGCTTTCTTTTATGAGCGTCCGTTCGATCGTACTGACTATGATGCCTCAAGGCCGATTGTTTCGCCATTTAAAATGCTAGATTGTTGTATGGAAACCGACGGAGGCAGTGCGGTTGTAGTAACCACTGCTGAGCGCGCCAAAGACTTAAAGCATCCAGCAGTTGTCGTTAAAGGCGTGGCTCAAGCAGCTGCGGCTGACATGGAATCAATGACCAGCTTCTATCGACCAGAAATAGCACGTATCCCTTCTATGGATATTGCCGCTAAGATGGCCTATGAACAATCCGGTCTCTGTGCTGACGACATTGATGCGGCGGTCATTTATGATGCCTTCACACCGATTGTTCTTTGGCAGTTAGAGTCATGGGGTTTTTGTGATTTACTCGAGGCGCCGCAATTTGTTTTAGACGGTGCTATGCGAAGCGACGGGCGATTACCAACAAATACTCATGGTGGTCAGCTAAGCGAAGGTTATATTCATGGGGTTAACGGGATTGTCGAGGCGACACGACTGGTCCGCGGCGATTCAGTCAATCAGCCTGCTAAAGAGGTGAATAATGTGCTGGTCACCTCAGGCGTTGGTGTTCCAACGGGTGGTGCTTTACTTGGCCGCGCTGAATAACAATAACTGAGAGATTGGTATGATAAAAAGATTTGAAGGAAAGGTAGCCATTGTGACTGGCGCAAGCTTGGGTATCGGTCGAAGTACCGCTATTCAACTAGCGCAAGAGGGTGCCCATGTTATTGGTTGCTCGCGACGTAAGCCAAAGCTTGATGAACTGGCTGAAAGAATTACTTCTTCGGGCGGTCAATTTACAGGTTATTCACTCGATGTCAATGATGCCGGTGCGGTAGAGACATTTGTTGAAGAAGTTATTGCCAAGTTTGGTCGCTTAGATGTGTTGGTTAATAACGCACCCTCAGTTAAAGGGGGCATGATTGAGAACACCAGCCTTGAAGATTGGCAGTCGAATTTTAAGGCTTCTGTCGACAGCGTTTTTATTGCGACAAAAGCAGCTTTTAAAGCGATGTATAAGCAAGGCTCGGGATCAGTGATCACCGTTTCTTCGGTCAGTAGTTTACGAGGTGGTATGGCTGCTAGCGCCTATTCCTCATCGAAGGCAGCGATTAATCATTTTACCAGTTGTGCTGCCATGGAAGCCGCGCCTTATAATGTAAGAGTTAATGTTGTTGCTCCGGGCTCTGTTAAGACCCCTGGCTTAGACCAAGCCACGGGCAAAAGTGAAGTTATGATGAATACCATTGCCGGTTCTATACCAATGCAACGACATGCAGAGCCTGAAGAAATAGCTGAAGCCATCTGTTTTTTAGCATCTGAACAAGCGTCATTTATAACGGGTATTGTGTTGCCTGTTGACGGGGGCAAAACGCAACAGCTGTTCATTCCTGATTTTGATATTACGGCTCTAGATAACGCTAAAGTAGAGAGTTAATTGCCTACACTTTTTTAAAAATTTCTGCTAGGAGCGAATAATAATTATGACTGAACCATTAATATCTCGAATCAAGCCAATATTAGGCTTGGACAATAAATGGTGGTGGGATCAAGCAGCTGAAGGTGTGCTTGCCATTCAGCGCTGTATTGGCTGTCAATCACTGAGGCATCCGCCGCGTCCTATGTGTGATCAATGTCAGTCTCAAGATTGGGATTTTATTTCTTCTTCTGGTAAAGGTACAGTCTGCAGTTTTACAGTACTGCATCATCCGAAGTTTCCAGGTTATGATTATCCGCTCATTATTGTACTCGTCGAACTTGCTGAGGGTACCCGTATAACCTCACAGCTAACTGATTGTGAACCTGACGATGTTGATTTTGATATGCCCGTTGAAATGGTCATGCAGCGCGATGCTGATGGTTTTCAGCTACCTTACTTTCGCCCCTCTCATTGATGATCCATTGCTAGGTAGTAAAAAATAAAAATGAATAGCTTACACAATAAAGCCGCTATCGCTGGTATTGGCTGTACAGAATTTTCAAAAAACTCGGGTCGTTCTGAGCTGTCACTTGCTGCTGAAGCGGTAGTAGCGGCTGTCAGGGATGCTGGTTTGCCGCCGTCTGAAATAGATGGTTTAGTAAGCTACACGCTTGACCCTACAGATGAAATAGAGGTGGCTCGAAGTGTTGGTGCCGGTGACTTGACGTTTTTTAGTAAGGTCAATTATGGCGGTGGTGCAGCGGTTGGTGTTGTGCATCAAGCTGCTATGGCTGTGGCAACAGGTCAGGCTAATAGCGTGGTTGTTTATCGTGCTATGAATGGCCGTTCTGGCCAGCGTAATGGTCAAGGTGTGTCAGGGCAAATCGTCACCAGTGATTTGGTTCATTGGTCTTGGTATCAAGTATATGGGATGTTAACGCCTGGCTCTTGGATCGCAATGATCGCTAATAAATACATGAGCAAATACGGGGTGAGTGCCGAGGATTTAGGCCGTGTCGCTATTTCACAACGCAATTATGCAGTAACTAATCCACGTGCGTTTGGTTATCAAAAACCGTTAACTATGGAAACTTACCTCGCGTCTAAAATGATCGCATCGCCGTTACGTTTGTATGATTTTTGTCAAGAATCAGACGGTGGTTGTGCATTATTGATTACTAGCGCGGAAAGAGCTGCCGATTTAAAACAGAAGCCAGCAGTGATTCGTGGCATCACTCAAGCGTCGACTCAGGGTCAAGAACAAATGACCAGTTTTTATCGGGATGAGCTCAGTACCCTTCCTGAAATGGAATTAGCAGCGAAGCGGGTTTATGCCCAGAGTGGGTTGCAAGCTAGCGATATTGACGCGGCTTGTTTGTATGATGCTTTTACTAGTGAGGTGGTAATGCAATTAGAAAGTTTTGGTTTTTGTGGTGTTGGCGAAGCCAAAGATTTTATCAAGGACGGCGGTCTCGATATTGACGGCCGCTTACCCAACAATACCCATGGTGGTCTTTTATCGGAGGCATACATTCATGGTATGAATAATATTGCTGAAGCGGTAAGGTTAATAAGGGGGCAGTCGACTAACCAGCCAAAGAACGTTGAACACGTATTAGTAAGTAGCGGTGTCGGCGTCCCTACGGGCGCAATGATACTGGGCCAAGGCTAGACTTATTTTTTTTGAAAAATGTTATATTGGCTTAATGATCCTAGGCCTCAATAAATAAATAGAAGAGACGTCGTAGGTTGGAGGAGTATTTTATTTGGTGGGGTTTTGTCGCTAGGTTTTACTCGATGCCAATAAGCGTGATCAGTACGCTATTCCTTTCATTTATTTTAATGTTTCATTTGGTGGTAATGATGCACTGATCCGTAAAGATTTGATGGCAACGGGTAAAGTTATAGTAAGGCAGGCCGGTGGCGTAAATAGCGTCAGTATGAATGATGCACCATGCAATACGATTGATG
>DDED01000188.1:0-1651 GCA_002336035.1 Cellvibrionales bacterium UBA1963 | reverse complement strand
CGATTGATGAAAGGGGTAGTGTCAGAATGGGTCATGATCCAGACACGTCAGTTCTGAATAAATATAACCAAGCACACGAAGTTGCCAACCTATTTGTGACGGAGGGTCCATGCATGACTTCGACTTCATCGGTTAACCCCACGCTTACATTTATGGCACTAACAGCAAGAGCTGCAGATTATGCGGTTCAGCAGTTGGCGTTAGCTCATCTATAAGTGAAAATCATTAAAGGGCTGTTCATTAGCATTGTATTTTTAATTCTAGCTTTATGATTATTTGAAGATTTTCAGTTAGAAAATTTTAATCAAGACCGGTTGCAAATGTTTCATGCCCCTGTCATGGCTTACCTTGCACCTAAGATCCCACAGGCTATTTTGAGTCGTCAGTCAGCGGCAAATCCCTTATTTTTTCAAAGACCAACGGTTATCGTCATCGAGAAGCGATTCCTGCTGCTGACAGTATGCTTGATGTTTGGAGTAATGCCACCGACCCTTTTGTTAACTGTTGTGCAGCGTCAAGCATTTAAATAGTACCTTGAGCGGGGTGGAGGTTTTGTTGCAGCTCATCCTGCGGGAGACTCTTCACACGGTGACGGGTCTTCGTATCAACCGCAGGTGGTTCGTGATAATTTTACGGGCTACCCAGTTTTTCCCAGTTTCAAACAGCTCGGGTGTTCTTTTCAAAGGAGATTGACCATCCAGCCATCATGCATTTTACGGGCACAAGCTCTCATATTGATGATTGGTATTGTTTCGAGTCCTCTCCTCGCCGTAAAGTGGATGTCATAGCGGCAATTGATCAAACAGGAATGAATTTTATTGCCTCTAATGTCTACAGCCCGTTCATTTTAGACGATCTTGCCGTGGACGACGATCTATCCTGTGATTTGGCGTCATGAGTTAGGCAATGGTAGGGTCTTTTACTCAGACTGGGGTCATGTTGCAGAGCGTTTTCGAAATAAAGATTTAATTGCATTATATGAGCAGGCTATTGCTTAGGCAGGTAATCGATAGCATTGCTTGAGTGCGGCGAAATGCACTACTCATACAGCCTACATCTTTATTTTTTTTGTCATGCAATGACCTGCCAAATGTGATTTACTCTCTGCAATTATGATTAGTATATTAACGGGTTAAGGTTTTATTTATGAACATAGAAGCGCGCATTGACCGCCTGGAATCTCTGGATAGTATTCGTCAGTTAGTTGCTAAATATGCCTTATCCTTGGACATGCGTGATCTCGATGCTCACGTAAACTTATTTGCGGAAGATATACGTGTAAGCCGTGAATTAACGGGTAGGGCCCATCTAAAACGCTGGCTGGACGACACTTTAAGATTGCAATTCACCGGTACATCACACCATATTGGTGGTCATGTTATTGAGTTTGATGACCCTGATCATGCAGTAGGCGTCGTGTATTCTAAAAACGAACACGAAACGCCATCCGTCTCTGGTGATGATGAATGGGTGATTATGCAAATGCTGTATTGGGATCAATATGAGCGTATCGATGGTGTCTGGTTTTTTCGCCGCCGCTTACCGTGTTATTGGTACGCAGTTGATTTAAATAAACCACCGATTGGCGATAATAAGATGCGCTGGCCAGATCGTGAACCCTATCAAGGTGCGTTTCATGACTTATGGCCAA
>DDED01000052.1 GCA_002336035.1 Cellvibrionales bacterium UBA1963 | reverse complement strand
CCAACGAATTTTTTCTCATCTTGAAATGTTGCAGTCAACCTCTAGACGGTCTTTAATGGCCTGGTTGCGCAGCCTAAAACTAAAATTTTCATTTAAGCACGCTATTGCCCAGACTCAACCGAGCGCATCAAGCACACAAAGTGTTGCCAATGCCAAGCCGTCAGCAACAACAAACCGCGGCATGATTAATGCTTTATTAGCTCGTCCGGTATCAACGCGATGGGTTATTTCGACCCAGTTAGCCAGCAATGACGGTGCTCCACTTGCCTACTTCGATAAGACTGCCGGCGACCGATCGCGATTGCACGACAACCCAACTCAACCCTTTAACGACCAGTAAACGAGGCTCCCACGGCTCAACTTATTGAGGGATTGCCCAGGTCACACCCCGTCGATGCGTTGCAATACTCAACGTGTCGACGCGATTACTAAAACGGTTATTATTAGCCGATTATGCCCTATCGATTGTGCTCACGTGCTATGCGTTGTTTTTGACGGTCCCAATCACGGTCTTTTTCAGTCGTTCGTTTGTCGTGATCTTTCTTGCCTTTGCCCAGCGCAATTTCACATTTGATTAAATGCTGCTTCCAATACAGTTTTAAGGCTAAACAGGTATAACCCTTTTGCTGGGTGGCAGCAAAGATCTTGCCCAGCTCTTTACTGTTTAATAGCAGCTTTCGGTAGCGCATGGGTTCGGCGACCACGTGGGTGCTTGCGGTGTTTAAGGGTTCGATATGGGCACCCAGAAGCCAGGCCTCACCGTCACGTAAAAAAACGTAACTGTCGACCAGTTGACCTTTGCCCGCCCGCAGGCTTTTGACCTCCCAGCCCGTTAAGACCAGACCGGCCTCGTATTTTTCCTGAATGAGGTAATCGTGTCGCGCGCGCTTATTTTGCGCGATGATGTGCTCTGTATTTTTGGGTTTCTTTGCCATAGCTGTTCAGTATACCGATTCGATGGACGAGATTCATTGTTGCATGCCGTTTCAGGGACTTTTTATAAACTTTTTAGATGGCGTGGCGCGCACATGCCACAAGAGGGTCGCCTCGGTGTTCAAAAAAGTGTTTGCTCATTTTTACATTATAGATCATTTTGCAGACGTTATTAGATGAAAATGCCTGTTATTCATTAGTATTCAATGCGAAGATCACCAAGCTGTGCTCTTTGATTGGCACAGCGTGTTTTATTAATGATTGAGCCGTTAACCGGAATTTTCTTGGATGAGACAGGCGTTAAACCATTGTTTAAGCCGGGCAAAATAAGGAAAGGCGAGGCAATGGCCAAACGATCACTGGGCACACTTAACCTTCATGGTGAATGATATGTTTAATGTAGAGTTTGTTGGAGTAATTAAATGCTGTATTTAAAAGAAGTCATCTTGCGTTCAATGTCGCTTGCCGTCATTTGCCTCATCGTTGGCGGTTGTGTAACGGTTCCTGAAGAGTATAAAGAAACACAGCTGATCGATCGATTTATCGAAGTCTCTAACCTTTACAACCAAACCGATGAGATTCCCAAAATGATTCGGCTTTCCATTGACCGACAAAAAGTGATTAAGCTAAAGGGGGCGCAAAAGGAATTTCTAGCAAGAAGTGTTGAGTTGAACTTTGATGCCGAGATCGTATTGAAGGAAGTCAAAAGTTCTATCCGGCAGTCGATGGATTCAGAGGAATTAAAAGTCATTTTGTCATGGTACGAGTCAGAAATAGGCACACGGATGCTTATTGCGGAAGAGAACTTGCGACAAAGTTCTGGCAAGTTTATCGATAACCGCGTCGATAGAAAGCGAACGCAGCGAATTAAAGAGCTTCTTGATACTAAATACGCATCTGAGGATGTGGTTCGGCGTCTTCACCTAGCAACGGGTGTCGTTTTTGAAGCGTTAGTGATTATGAACCCTCAAATCAGTCATCAAAAAGATGATTTTTTATATGAAACGGAAGGCGCGGTTGTGCCTGTTTTTCAAAGAAAATTGCTCAACAATGCGCTGCACACGTTTTTGCCCCTGGATTTAAAAGACCTTGACCGCTACAACGAATTTTTGAAGACACCTGAGGCCGTTAAGATGTTAACGGCACTCAATAATGGCTTTGAGCGAGGCATGAAAAAGTCTACCGTAGCTTGGCACAAGTATTTGCAGCAGCAAGCCATTGCCGGGCGGGGAAGTGCTGGTGTGAAGCAATCTGGACCGAAAGTGGTCGCGGCGACCGAATACCCATTTTTTTCTTTGGGTAAAAGTATTACTATATCGCGACAGATCGACTTGCGGGCGCTGGAGTCAAACGCCGCTGAATTGGCCGCGTATTTTGAGAAATATGTTGAGGTGCATCTCTACACGCGCTACGGTCAGTGGACAAGGAATATTGCCTTGCCTGAAAATCCACTGTTCGAAGGGCGGTCCTTTCGCCTAACGGTGCAATCAACGTGGCCCGTTAATATCCATTACAATGGCAGCGCTGGCGTCATAGACAATGGAAGCCATTTCCATGCAAAATATGTTGACGGCAGGTGGGTTCAGTTGTAAAAAAGCCCGTCGTTGATTGAACTGCCCGTTGAGAACGGTCTGCTGAGAACGGTTTGCTGAGAGTGTTCCGCTGGTGATAGTGCACTGAAACTAGTGCACTGAAACTAGGGCACTGAAACTAGGGCACTGACAATCGGTACACTAAGACCGTTGGCCGAGCATAATCAGTCAATAGGCTGATTATTTTTTTAATGATAATGGAAAGTCTGTATGTTGTTGTGTCGATCGTTGTTTATTTCTTTAGTAACGACTTTTTTTGTGTGTGTTGCTCTGATCAGTGTGCTGACTGGCTGTTCAGATTCCTCCTCCTTAGCTAAGCCCTATTACCATCATGTTATTGCGACCGCCATCCGCTTACAAGACAGTTACCCTGTTAGCACGGCTTATCCTGGCCGCATTGAAGCACCGCAGCGCTTTGATCTTGGCTTTGATGCTCAAGGTAAAATCACCGAAGTATTCGTTGACGCCGGCGATGATATTCATCAAGGGCAGTTATTAGCTCGGCTAGATTCAGGATTGCTTGCCGCTCAGCGATTGTCGGTACTCGCCCAAGAGCAAGAAAAAAACGCGCAATTAAAATTAATTGGTATTGAGCTCAGACGGCAAGTTGAGTTGCGTCAACAAGGTTTTGCAGTCGAGCAAACAATGGATCAATTACTGGCCAAACAATCCATTTATCAGGCGGGTTTAGATCAGGTCGTGGCCACGTTAGCCTCGGTTGATCAACAATTAGAAAAAACAGTAATGCGTGCTCCATTTAACGGACGTATTGCGAACCGGTTTGTTGATCCTGGTCAAGTGGTTCACTTAGCTGCGCCTGTGCTGCGAATATTGAAAGGTGGTTCAGTTGTGTTGCAGGTTGGCGTGCCCGTTCGCTCAGCACGTCAATTGCACGTGGGTAAACAATACCGGGTCAATTTTGAAGGCCATATTTTCGACGCCCCTATTCTTTCGTTGGGTAGTGCCGTCAGTCCTGCTACGCAAACGGTCATTGTTAAACTGTTGCTACCAGACAGTGCAGCAGGGCAGCAGGTGTATGACGGACAAATTGCCCGTCTAATTCTCGATGAAGTTCGTCATCGTCAGGGCTTTTGGGTGCCGACCGATACAATGACAGGCAGTGTCCGAGGCACTTGGAATATTTCAGTGCTGCAAGCTATTCATGAAACAACAGCAGAACAGCAACGATTGTATAAGATTGTTAGAAGAAAGGTTAATGTCCTTTATGCTGCCGGCGAAAATAGTTATGTTGAAGGTGACTTCGGCTCAGATGAATTATTGTTAGCGGCGGGAGTGCATCGTTTGGCACCTGGTCAGCGAGTGGTGTTGGGCGCTGCATCAGAGGCTTCATTAGATTCGTTAATGGGCCATTAATATGATCGGTACTTTAAATAATCCTCGCATATTGGTGTTATTCACCGCCCGTATTATTGTGTCTGGATTGGTTGCACTAAAAACACTT
>DDED01000095.1 GCA_002336035.1 Cellvibrionales bacterium UBA1963 | reverse complement strand
GACTTTGATGTTTTGATTGATTTTACTGCGCCTGCTGCGACCATCGCTAATGCTCAATTTTGTGCGGCGAAAAACAAAGCAATGGTCATTGGCACGACTGGCTTCGACACTGGCCAGCAAACTGCTCTGGAGGCTTCATTGTCTGGTCTGCCCGCGGTGATGGCGGCTAATTACAGTGTTGGAGTGAATTTGTGCTTTAAACTGACTAAATTAGCGACAGAAGTGATGGCCGGTCATGCCGATATTGAAATAATTGAGGCGCACCATCGACACAAGGTTGATGCCCCTTCAGGCACGGCTTTAAAATTAGGTCAGGTCGTTGCTGACGCGGCTGGCCGTGACCTCAATCAAGTGGCTGTTTATGGTCGAGAGGGCCAGACAGGCGCTCGAGATCAGCAGGCCATTGGCTTCGCCACCGTTCGCGGAGGCGATGTGGTTGGCGATCATACGGTGCTGTTTGCCGATGACGGTGAGCGGGTTGAGATTACCCACAAAGCCAGTTCACGAATGGCGTTTGCCTCGGGTGCTGTGCGAGCGGCATTATGGGTTGGCGATCAAGCCGCTGGGCTCTATGATATGCAAGACGTTCTGGGTCTGCATTAAGCGACTGCCAGAGCGAATAGCCTGTTTTGAGCACAAGAGGATATTTTTCTTCGTTAGAGCGTGATTTTTCTCATTTTGGCATGGACACTGAGGAGCAATTTCCTTAAACTTTCGCGCCAGCTCAATCAAGTTTTGTCATTTGATCGAACAGACGATTCTCATCGCTGAGTACTGACTCAGTCGATCTCTTTTGAGGAGTTATTTTGTCGCTTTGCCCTGCAATACTCGCGCTTGAAGATGGAAATGTTTTTCATGGCACGGCTATTGGCGTTGCAGGTAGCTCAGTCGGTGAAGTGGTATTTAATACAGCCATGACCGGCTATCAAGAAATTCTGACGGACCCCTCTTACGCCCGTCAAATTATTACCCTCACTTACCCTCATATCGGCAATACCGGCACCAATGCAGAAGATCAAGAATCTGATCAAGTGTGGGCTGCGGGTTTGGTGATTCGCGATTTACCGCTTCTGGCGAGTAATTTTCGTTCTGAGCAAGACCTTTCATCGTATTTGATTGCCAACAATGTCGTTGCGATTGCCGACCTTGATACTCGCCAACTAACCCGTATATTGCGCAATACTGGCGCTCAAAGTGGCTGTATTTTTACTTCTGAGAAAGCGATTACGACCGCTGAAGAGCAGCAGGCCATTGCGCAAGCCAAAGCGTTCGCAGGTCTTCAAGGCATGGACTTAGCCAAGCAAGTGACTTGTGCTGCGCCATATCCGTGGCACCGTTCAGTGTGGTCACTGGACCAAGGTTATGCCAAGCCTGACGCAAACAGCTTGCCTTATCATGTGGTGGCCTATGACTTTGGCGCTAAACACAATATTCTTCGTATGTTGGTTGATCGTGGTTGTCGTTTGACGGTTGTGCCCGCGCAAACGTCAGCGGCCGAGGTGTTGTCACTGGCGCCTGATGGTGTGTTTTTATCCAATGGGCCGGGAGATCCTGAGCCCTGTGACTATGCCATCGCGTCGATCAAAGCGTTACTCACTGAAGGTATCCCATTATTTGGTATTTGCCTAGGCCATCAATTACTGGCCATAGCCAGTGGGGCAAAAACAGTAAAAATGAAGTTCGGTCATCATGGAGCTAATCATCCAGTTAAGAATATTGATGACGACACCGTGTTAATTACTAGCCAGAATCATGGCTTTGCAGTGGACCCGGACAGTTTGCCGCCGAGTTTACGTGTTACGCATCAATCGTTATTTGATCACTCTTTACAAGGCATTGCGCATATTGATAAACCGGCGTTTGGTTTTCAGGGTCACCCTGAAGCGAGCCCTGGTCCGCACGATGCCGCGCCTTTATTTGACCATTTCATTACGCTGATCAATCAGCATATTGCAGCTAAAGCCATCTAATTATGCCAAAAAGAACGGACATAGACAGTGTATTAATTTTAGGCGCAGGGCCCATCGTTATTGGTCAGGCCTGCGAGTTTGACTATTCTGGTGCGCAAGCCTGCAAAGCCTTAAAGGAAGAAGGTTACCGGGTGATATTGGTGAACTCTAATCCCGCCACTATTATGACTGATCCGAGCATGGCTGATGCCACTTACATCGAGCCGGTGGAATGGCGAACAGTGGCAAAAATCATTGAACGTGAAAAGCCCTCGGTTATTCTTCCAACCATGGGTGGTCAAACGGCACTTAATTGTGCGTTAGACCTCGCGCGGGAGGGCGTACTCGATGCTCATAACGTGCAGATGATAGGCGCTACTCGCGAAGCCATCGATAAAGCCGAAGACCGTAATTTGTTCGATAAGGCTATGAAAGCTATCGGCTTGGATACTCCGCGCTCAGATATTGCTCACACGATAGAAGAGGCGCATGCGGTTCAGGCTACGCTCGGCTTTCCAGTGATTATTCGGCCCTCTTTTACCATGGGTGGTTCTGGCGGTGGTATTGCCTATAACCGAGAAGAA
>DDED01000152.1:5268-5621 GCA_002336035.1 Cellvibrionales bacterium UBA1963 | reverse complement strand
AAAAAATACATTGCTTAGTCATTGCTATTGAGCAAATACAATTAAAGATAGACCATATTAGTAATAGAGGAACTCGGAATGGGTAGCGGACGTATCGTACAAATCATAGGTGCAGTTATTGATGTGGAATTTCCACGGGATGCTGTGCCCCAGGTTTATGATGCATTGATGGTTAGCGATAAAGGTCTAACTCTCGAAGTGCAACAGCAGCTAGGTGACGGCGTAGTTCGCGCAATTGCCATGGGTGCTTCTGAAGGTGTTAGTCGCGGTTTGAGCGTTGAGAATACCAACTCACCGATTACCGTCCCTGTTGGCCAGGCAACTTTGGGCCGCATCATGGATGTGTTAGGCAA
>DDED01000152.1:4751-4931 GCA_002336035.1 Cellvibrionales bacterium UBA1963 | reverse complement strand
CCGATTGATGAAAAAGGCCCTTTAGCCGAGCACGACACTGCATCAATCCATCGCGATGCACCAAAATATGACGAGCTCGCAGCCTCTGATGAATTACTAGAAACGGGTATCAAAGTTATTGATCTCGTTTGTCCATTTGCTAAAGGCGGTAAAGTAGGACTTTTTGGTGGTGCGGGTGTT
>DDED01000152.1:0-4411 GCA_002336035.1 Cellvibrionales bacterium UBA1963 | reverse complement strand
GGTAAAACCGTAAACATGATGGAGCTAATTAACAATATTGCGACAGAACACTCGGGCTTGTCAGTATTTGCAGGTGTTGGCGAGAGAACACGAGAGGGCAATGATTTCTATTATGAAATGCAAGAGGCCGATGTAGTAAATGTCGAAGACTTTACCAAGTCTAAAGTGGCAATGGTTTATGGTCAAATGAATGAGCCGCCTGGAAACCGCTTACGTGTTGCTTTGACCGGCTTAACAATGGCAGAGAAATTCCGTGACGAAGGCCGTGATGTTTTGTTGTTTGTAGATAACATTTATCGTTATACGCTTGCGGGTACGGAAGTTTCGGCATTGCTTGGTCGGATGCCTTCAGCTGTAGGTTATCAGCCAACGTTGGCTGAAGAAATGGGCGTATTACAAGAGCGGATTACCTCGACAAAGACCGGCTCGATTACTTCGATTCAAGCCGTTTACGTCCCTGCTGATGATTTAACTGATCCATCACCAGCGACAACGTTTGCGCATTTGGATTCAACGGTTGTACTTAGTCGCGATATCGCGGCTAAAGGCATTTACCCTGCGGTGGATCCGCTGGATTCTACCTCGCGGCAATTGGATCCATTAATAATCGGTCAAGAGCATTATGATGTTGCTCGAGGGGTTCAGTCAGTATTGCAGCGCTATAAAGAACTAAAAGATATCATTGCAATTTTAGGCATGGATGAATTATCAGAAGAAGATAAACAGACTGTTAACCGTGCCCGTAAAATTGAGCGTTTCCTCTCACAACCGTTTCATGTGGCTGAAGTTTTCACGGGTTCGCCTGGAAAATACGTTTCGTTAAAAGAAACCATTACTAGCTTTAACGCTATTTTAGCCGGTGATTACGATCATCTTCCTGAGCAGGCGTTTTATATGGTTGGCGGTATTGAAGAAGCAATCGAAAAAGCGAAAACACTATAGCTATCTTGGCAGGATAAATTACCATGGCAACAATACAGTGCGACATTGTCAGCGCGGAAGGCTCAATCTTCTCAGGTGAAGTTGATATGCTGATAGCTACTGGCGAGTTTGGTGAGTTGGGCGTCAACTCAGGCCACTCGGCGTTATTAACTGGTTTAAAGCCAGGCCCAGTAAGAGTGGTAACAAATGATGTAGAAGAAGTATTTTATGTCTCTGGCGGTTTTTTAGAGGTACAACCTTCGGTAGTAACTATTTTGGCGGATACAGCTTTAAGAGCGGCAGATCTTGATGAAGCAGCGGCTGTTGAGGCGCAAGAACAAGCAGAGCAAGCGATTAGCAATCAATCTGGTGAATTAGATTATTCGCGCGCAGCGGCACAATTGGCGGCGGCGGCTGCTCAATTAAGAACCATTCAACAGATTAAAAAGAAGCTAGGATAATGCATTAGTAGCTAAGTAAAGCGTTGACTGTAAGGGTGGCTTAAGCCACCCTTTTTTTATGGTCAACGAGTCTGTAGGAAAAGTAAAAAACAGCAAAGCTATTGATACAGTCAAGTTGTTGGCTATATAATAACCAACTCAATAAACGGTGGTCCACTCAGATGATTGATGTAATTATTCTCGCTGCAGGACAGGGCAGTCGAATGCGGTCAACAAAGCCTAAGGTGTTGCATGAAATTGGTGGCAAGCCCATGGTGAACCATGTTGTCGATGCAGCCCTTTGCTTACCTGATGTAAGCCTTCACTTGGTTGTAGGCCATGGATCTGAGGCCGTTCAAGCATCGCTCACAACGCCTTGTCACATTGTTGAACAAAAAGAACAATTAGGCACAGCTCATGCAGTCTTACAGGCACTGCCCAATCTTAGTCCTAACGCAAAGGTATTAATTCTTTATGCGGATGTACCGTTAATTGATGCGGAGACTTTGCAGCGCATGGTGAATGCAGTTGACAGCCATTGCATGGCTGTTTTAACGACTGAATTAGATGATGCAACAGGCTATGGTCGCATTGTTAGAAGTGACATGGGTGCAGTTACCGATATTGTTGAGCATAAGGATGCCACGCAAGAGCAGCGTGACATTGCAGAGATAAACACCGGAATAATGTGCGTTCCTCAGGCGTACTTAAGTCGGTGGTTGCCAAGAATAGAAAATAATAATGCGCAACACGAGTACTATTTACCTGATATTATTGCAATGGCCGTGGCTGAGGGCGTTGGTATAAAAACACCCCAGCCCAAATGTTTTTACGAAGTCGAGGGCGTAAATAATCGCCAACAACTGGCATTTCTTGAGCGCAAGTACCAACAACAGATTTCTGATCGACTAATGTTAGAAGGCGTGACGTTAGCCGATCCCGCAAGGATCGATATTCGAGGCAGTCTCAGTGTAGGCCAAGATGTTTTTATTGATATAAACGCGGTTTTTAGCGGCAACGTAGTCATAGGTGATGGGGTTAGTATTGGCCCAAATTGTGTGATTTCTGATGCCACGATTGGAGCCGCATCGGAAATATACGCTAACACTGTTATTGAGTCAGCAACGTTAGGGCAGCAATGCAAGGTTGGCCCCTTTGCAAGGCTTCGCCCAGGTGCAGCATTGGCTAACCATGTCAAAGTGGGTAACTATGTAGAAGTTAAAAATGCGTCACTGGCGAATGGCAGCAAAGTGAATCATTTAAGCTACATAGGCGATGCAAAAATCGGTAACGATACGAATGTTGGTGCAGGAACAATCACGTGCAATTATGACGGTGCTTACAAACATAAAACTGTATTGGGCGACAATGTTTTTATAGGCTCTAACAGCACCTTAGTTGCGCCTTTAGATATCGCTGATGGTAGTTTTATTGGGGCAGGTTCGACCATCACTGAAGCGGTACCCAAAGAAAATTTGGCTATTGGTCGAGGCCGACAAAAAAACATAGCGGGCTGGAAAAAACCTGAAAAGAATTAATAGGATTGTATTATGTGTGGAATAGTGGGCGGTGTTGCTCAACGAGATATTGCTGAGATTCTGATTGAGGGTTTACGCCGGTTAGAATATCGCGGCTACGATTCGGCAGGCTTATCCATTACCAATGAAAGCGCGATAAATACTCGCATCCGCCGAGTCGGAAAGGTACAGGCACTTGCTGAGGCAGTGAAGGAAAATAACGGCGTTAGCGGCGGCACGGGCCTAGCACATACCCGCTGGGCGACCCATGGCGAGCCCAATGAAAACAATGCTCATCCTCATGTTTCCAATGAACGAATTACGATTGTTCATAATGGTATTATCGAAAATCATCAATCGTTAAAGCAGCGATTATCAGAGCAGGGCTTTGACTTTATTACTGATACCGACAGTGAAGTTATTTGCCACCTTATTCATTATTATTTAAACACGACCAATGCATTACTAACAGCGGTACAGCAAGCAGTAAAAGAGTTAGAAGGGGCCTATGGAACGGTAGTGATGGATAATCATGATCCTGGCAGAATCGTCGTGGCTCGATCAGGCAGTCCATTGGTTATTGGTTACGGTATAGGCGAGCATTTCGTTGCATCAGATCAGTTAGCCTTACTCCCCGTGACTCGCCGATTTTCATTTTTAGAAGAGGGTGATGTTGCAGAACTTACACGCTCTTCCGTAACTATTTATGATCAACAAGGTCATCATGTCGAACGTGAAATCACCGAATCAAGTATCACTCATGACGTAGGTGATAAAGGTGCATTTAGGCACTTTATGTTGAAAGAAATTTATGAACAACCGATTGCTGTTCAACGAACATTAGATGGCAGATTACGTGCAGGAAGAGTATTAGACAATACCTTTGGCGAAGCAGCAGAACGCCTATTGCCCGATGTTGAGCACGTGCAAATTATCGCTTGCGGCACAAGTTATCATGCAGGCATGACTGCACGGTACTGGTTTGAAGAATTTGCCGGTGTATCGTGTAATGTTGAAATTGCTTCAGAGTATCGTTACCGAAAATCAGTGGTTAGACCAAACAGCTTATTAGTGACTATTTCACAGTCAGGTGAAACGGCTGACACATTAGCTGCTTTGCGTCTTGCTAAAAAACAAAACTATATGACTAGCCTGACCATTTGTAATGCTCCTGGATCCTCATTGATTCGAGAATCAGACATGGCTTACATGATGGAAGCTGGCGTTGAAATTGGTGTTGCTTCGACAAAGGCTTTCACTGTGCAGTTAGCTGGCTTAATGATGCTGGCTGCTGCAATAGGTCATCATAAAGGCCTTAAGAAAACTGACGAAGCTGAGCTAGTACAAGCATTGCAAAGCTTGCCGACAAAAATAGAACAAGCACTTGCGATGGACGCCGGCATCCAACTTTTAGCTGAAGATTTTGCTGATAAGAGCCACAGTTTATTTTTAGGTCGTGGCGATCAATATCCGATCGCGATGGAAGGCGCATTGAAACTCAAAGAGATTTCATATATTCATGCTGAAGCTTAT
>DDED01000183.1:8738-12425 GCA_002336035.1 Cellvibrionales bacterium UBA1963 | reverse complement strand
AAACCATGAACAAAAGTGCCACGTGACCAACAAAACTGGCACCGACAAACAGCACACTACCGACGTAGATACCGGAGGCCGCGCACCACATCCATGAAAGAACCGTCATTACCCAAAAGCGTGAAACAGGGTCAGGAATATGACGCAGTGGATTCACATTAGCGTCCATCACGGCTTTATAAGATTCGTAAACACGAAAAAGTGCTATTTTTATCATTTTTATCGCCTTTTAATAAGTATAGTAGACATAAATACGGTCGATTAATGAATCTGGATCTTTGTCTGGACTTTTGGCAATAAAACGGCCTCAACTCTTTGCAACACATCAGAGCTAGGGGCAGCAAAAAGCTGTTTTTACCCATTTCCAGGGTCGTGTCACCTGTAGCGAAAGCAAGAATACCTTTGGGTTATTTATTTTGAACATTAAAAACGGATTCATGGGCTAGAGGTGTCATCGATAAAACAGCAGACTGGCGCGTCTATTGCTGGCGCGTTCACTCAGGTTAGCAAAGAAAATAGCAACTATCGTTCGTCATGGGTTAAGCGTGACGTTGCACTCTTAAGGCACGCCCTAATCGTTGCCGACCTAATGCCTCGCCATAGGTATCGCCGTTTTTCCAGGCGCATTGGCCAGCAATATAGACCTGCACAACAACACCGTCAGAACGATTAACCATGACCTCATTCTGAAACTTCTCGTTCCATATTTTTTTGCGTTGAGCGTTAATGTCGTGCGTTGCTAAATGGTCTGGATTAATAAGCACGATATCGGCCTGAGCACCCAGAGTAAGTGTGCCAGTATCAAGCCCAAAAAATTCAGCAGGCTCGGTCGTTAATCGCTTAACCGCCGCCGCCACGCGGTTCACGCCCGATCGTTGCGCTAACCGCAAGGTGTTTAGATTACAGTCGTAAAAAGCGAGATTAGTGAGATGGGCACCGCTGTCATTAAAGCCAGGCAATGCATGCTTGTGAAATAAAATCTGCTCAACTATGTCTTCATTCATATTGGCCGAATCAAACCACCAGCGAAATTTTGTGTCATAAAGCCGAATGCCTTGTAAAAAGAATTCGGTCGTGGTGGTAGTGTTCGCTGGAAACTGCGCGAACGCCTCGGCTTCTAATGTAGAAAGAGCACCTTGCTCACCGTCTGTTTGTTGAAACACTTGCAAACGATCAAATACTCGTTGCATGGGTTGGCCGTTCCATGCCGCGATGGGCGTATCATCAAAAAACATTTCATCCATGTCCATCTGAAATGTAGCGCGATCAGCCATCGTGGCTGACTTTGACGAAGTCGTTGACTCTTTCACCTTTTCAACTCTTGCCCAATCAAGCCTAAAGCGTGCCTGCCAGTCCGCATTATCAAGCAACGCACGACGCCCCAATACATCGTCTGGTTCACACGCAATGAGTTCACGGGTTGATTCTAGCTCTTCAAATATTGGGGCAACAATGCCATCAGACCACATTCGGAAATTTGCACCGAGTGCCTGAAAATGCATCTTGCCACGACAAGCCCATGAATTTATCACGCCAGCCAAGGTCAGCATTAACTTCCATATGCCTGGCGTATTATTGAAATCTATGGCCGTTAGTGCAGAGATCCGCAACGGTTTACGGAAGAACCAACCGGCACTCCAAAAAAATCGCTTAATAGTTCGACCCATTCGCTCGCCATCAGGATTGGTTTGCCATACTCGGCCATACTCACGAACGATGTCTAAAGCCGGTTTTAATTCTTCGTCTTCAGCAAAGTGAGCTGGAATTCGACAGTCTTTATGTGGGTCATTCGACAAGTAATGAAAGACAATTTGATCGGTTGATAGGCCTAAGTAACCCTGCACCATAGCCTCTCGTAATAAGCGCTCCATTTCTGCCGTTTCTGCATCAGTGGGCTTACGTGTCACCGAATCATGCACACCCATCACTTGAATACGTAGCATTGAATGCGGCACAAAAGCAGCAATATTAGGCCCTAGCGCAATGTCTTCAAAATGGCGAAGATAATCTTCTGAATTGTCCCAATACATAGCATCGGCACAGCGTTGTAAAACACGCTTAGGGACGTTTTCAACGCGTGTAAAACAGTCAACTATCGGGTTGTCGCCGTTTTTATTTTGAGCCCCATAGATTGTCCCTAACGAACAGTTACCAACTAACACAGTGGTTGTGCCATGGCGTACAGCTTCACCTAAGCCAGGGTTAAGCTCTACTTCAAGGTCAAGGTGAGTATGAATATCTAACAACCCTGGCATTAGCCAAAGACCACTGGCATCAACAGTAGCTCCAATCTGATCAAAACTCAGTTGAGGCCCTAGCGCGAGTATTTTGCCATCTTTAATGGCAAGATCACCAGACTGCGGCGGTGTGCCCTCGCCATTAAAAATTAAGGCATTTTGGATTAACACATCGCAACTTTGCATTGATACATTAAGGTCTTGAGCTGTCATTACTTTTACCTAATTATAATTATTTTAAACCGTTTTAATACCCGTGTATTTACTGGCGTATTTCAATGCCGATATACGATGCACGAGCCTGCGTTCGGTATAATCCACCACGGCATAATGCTGTACCGCTTGCTGATCCCAGATTAATAAATCACCGACCTGCCATTGATGGCGATAACTAAACTCAGGCTTTTGCATATGCTTGAACAGCAACGTTAGAATCGCCTCAGCTTCTAAAGGCGGTAAGCCCTCAATAAAACGCGTATAGGTTTCATTAACGCTTAACCATTGTCGTTGCGTTACTGGGTGAGTCTTCACCACAGGATGCGAATGAATAAGCCCTTTTACTAAGGCATCGCCTACCATCGGTCCCAGCGGCATGCCACTGCGCCAACCCAGCTCATAAAGATGGCCATAATCATGAATGGCACTTAAGTCGCTAACCAGCGTTTTCATTTTATCCGACAACGCATCATAAGCTGCAGCCGTGCTTCTAAACGCCGTATCACCCCCGTATTGAGGAATGATTTTTCCGTGTAAAAAATTAATGATGGGGGGATATTCGAGAAAGGTTTCATCGCAGTGCCAAGAGTCGGCACGATCGCCTTTATCTGAATCAATAACGGTTAAATAAGGGATCTCATCATCAACCCCGAACTGATCCGTGGCATTGTGCTCGGGCTCGCCAAAAAACAAGGCGATTGCAGCATGCTGTTGCACGGTCATGCCGCTAGCAGGAATAGAGATGACTTGATGCCGATAAAGTGCGTCAGCAATCTGTTCAAAAATACCGTCGTTTAAAGGTTTAGAGAAATCAATGCCCTCAAGTCTTGCACCTAAAAAACCACCTATCTGATTGATTTTAATGCTCATTATGGCCCACACTATACGTTTTTATTGTTTATTTTATCAGCCTAATCCATTAATCAATATTACATAACTGACGGATCTTATCCTAATTATTTAGTGTCATTGGCACACTCTAAACCCCCAGTTAGACTATTTTTTGATCAAATGTTAGTGCTATTTTTTAATATCATCGAATTAAAAGAACTCAACGCAGGCTCAACAGCCAATACTGGCTTTATGAATGATGATGATGATGAAAAAAAATCTACTATTTTTTGCAATTAACACCCTTGCCGTATTAAGTCTTGCACAAGAACAGACCTTCGCATACATCTGCCAAGCAAACTGCCAGCTACCGTCATGCCAATGCCCGTTACCCAACCATGAC
>DDED01000183.1:0-8399 GCA_002336035.1 Cellvibrionales bacterium UBA1963 | reverse complement strand
GCCCGTTACCCAACCATGACAATGAACTGAGTAGCGATGGCATACCTCAATTTATTCTCATCACTTTTGATGGCGCGCTGCAAGAGACAACATTAGAGCTGTCCAATAAAATTGCCACTGAGAACAACCTTAATCCTAACGGAGACGATATTCCATTCACTTATTGCGTTAGTACTCATTACAGCAACTACCATTTAATTCAACAATTACATGCTAAGGGTCATGAGATTGCGGTTCATACAATGACGCATACCACTGATCTCAATTCATCTTACGATGAATGGCATGCAGAAATTAATGGCACTAGAAACGCTTTATCTGAACTTGGTCAAATTCCTATTGAGGATATAGTGGGGGTTTGTGCACCTTTTCTAAAGCACAGTGATCTCTCAATAGCCGTCTTACACCAGTCTGGTTTTTTGTATGACAGCTCTATTCCTGAATCGCCCGGCCACCTATCGGTCAATGATCAACAGTGTATTTGGCCCTACACACTCGATACTACAGGTGCTCAAGCGTGTCATGTTGACCAATGCCCCCCTTTAAGTTGCCCAGGCCTTTGGGAAATACCGATGTGGGGCCTAGTAGATCAAGCAGGACGCGTTGCTGGTTTTATGGATCCAACGGGAGATTCCGCTAGCCTAGAGAGCTTATTAAAATATAACTTTAATCAACGCTATAACGGTAATCGAATACCCTTAGGTATTTTTTTACACGCAGCTTGGTTAGCTAATCCAAGCAATGCTGAAGCTCTTAATCAATTCATCGCGTATGCAAATAGCTTTAATGATGTCTGGTTTATCACTAATCATCAGCTGATCAAATGGATAAAAAATCCAGTGTCTGCAGAAGCAATGACAGACTGGGAACATCTACAAAGACCTGATTATTCAATAACTGAAGAAAAAGCCGACGGACTCGATAATGAAAATGATGGCGAGATCAACAAAGATAGTGTGAAGTCTTGTAGCTATTCATTTTCAAATTTCATCACTACTGCCGTCGATTGTCCTATAGCTTACCCTGAACCAGAATTTGTACCCTTTTGCCAAGTCTCGACATCAGAAGTTCTGAGTGACAGCGTCAACTTAATTTGCTCAGAACCCCCATGGGACCCTGATCATACTTATACCGGCGGGGAAACTGTTGCCTACAATGAACGGATATATAGATCCTTGTGATGGGCAGGAAAAGCCAACCCTAGCCTAGGAAATGCTTGGTTAAACTTAGGGGTTTGTTTGCCAACGGGCGGCTTTGGTGGCCATATTAGTGGCGACGGTCAACGATGTTTTGCCGCCGGCAGCAGCACAACGTTTAATTTTATAGCTGATAGAGATTATCAAATTGATACCATCACCGTAGACGGTATTGAAATAATAACTGGGGAAAAATATACCTTTAACGACATAGATAAAAATCATGAGTTACAGGTAAGTTTTATACCACGTCAAGCGGCATATACTGTACCAACAACCACTGAATACGGGCTTATCTTTTTAGCGGCGTTACTGACTTACTTTAAAAAACGGCTGTAGGCTTCTGTAGGGTGTTAAGCGTGACTGCAAAATTAACGGCTTTGTCAACACAATAGCTGACAGATAATCATGGCTTAACGACTGCGACGTACAACAGTAAAACCGATTAAAGCAGACCCAAGCAGCACCACAGTGGGTGGTAAGGGCACTACCGTTGCGTTAATTTTGTTATAGGTATAATCGACCCGTGCAAAAGGCGCACGACCCCAAGTCGACCAACCTTCGCTGACGTAAGCAGCATCACTTAAGCTGACATTGACATTAAGCACTCCATCAGCCAAAAAGTTAGCGGTTGTCGCTGGCATTAATAAGATATCAACACTCATAGTGTAAGCATTGTCATTCACCGCTGTGACACTATAAACATTTGCGCTATCACGAGAATAGGCGCCATAATCAACCCCTTCAATAAAAACGCTGACCGCGTCTGTTGTCGACGTTGAAGACCAATCAGACTGCATGGCGATAGTCATAAAGCTTAGACTGCCCATTTGAGCATTGGGCGCTGATAGCGCAAAATTAAAATCCTGCCCGTCCACCGACTGTAAAACGGTAGACGATACAGAACTGTGAATTGCATAGGTAGCCGCAGACATAAAAAGCAGGTGGCTTACAACAACCTTAATAAGGATCTTCATAAATTCTCAACTTCAAAACTAATTTATAGGCTATTTATCAATTTACAGATAATAGTCACTTATAAAGGTATAGCCTAAAGTACAAGATTATGCAGCATCATTTATGAAGGGTAATACAAAATGGTGAAGCAGGTCACAAAAATAAGATTTAATTGAATTAATTCAATTAATTGAAAAAAGCGTGAAATCCTAATAGCAAACGGTAGCCGAATAAGTAGTATTATGCTGCATTAGATTGATCATAACGGTGATTGAGGCTGCCAAAATCGGCTTTTTGAAACGAAAACACCTATGAATAAACTGCCTAACAGTAACCTCCATATCACCGGCACGGTTGGAACTTCTTCTATGGCTGATGGCATACAGCTTGAAGGGTTGATAATATCGCTAGGATCAGTTGACCCCAAGGTATCAATCCCCTCAAAAGCGCAAACTAATTGATCGTATATTGCGAGTTGCTCAGTCGTTAAATTAGTCAATGGCAATAAGTTATTGGTCTCGAAAGGGTCGCTAGATAGATCAAAAAACTCCTCAAAAACGTTATCCCGCCAAATGATCTTCCATTTATCAAGATGCATGGCTCGCTGGTGATTGGTGTAAGGACCCAACCCATTAGGCTGAAAATGCTCGGTAAAAATATAAGGCCTTTGCGCCATGGTTGGTAAACTTGGATTTTGTAAATACGGCACTAAACTCACCGATTCAGTTGCCGACTCAGTTGCATCATTATTGACACCGGCGATCTCAGCTATAGTATTAAAAATATCAATGGCAGCAATATAAGCCAGACTTTCGCTGCCTTCATCCGCCGTGCTGATGATGCTGGGACTTCGCACGATAAACGGCACATTAATTCCACCATCATACTGTGTTGCTTTTGCATGATTCGGTAAAAAAGGGGCCTGTGTAACACTCGACGGTGTGCCGTTATCACCAATAAAAATGATGGTTGTATCAGCTAACACCGCTACTGGCATACTGGCGATTATGCGACCCAATTCGGTATCCATTGCCTCAACCATTGCCTTGTATTTTTCCGTATTGGATGAAGTGGCCGTCACATCATTCGTTGTCAATGCAGGGTCTGGCGCGTGAAAAGGCGTATGGGGGGCATGGAAGGCCAACCAAATAAACCAAGGCTGATCGGCATATTCTTCAATTTTAGCGATCGTTTCATTCGCCGCATCAGTCGTTGCGTAAATATTATAATTATTTTGCACCTGCAGACTTGTGGAGCTTGAATTAGTTACTTTTGGCCAACTGTTGTAATCTCTAACAGCTCCACCTAGACTCCCCGAAAAATAATCAAAACCAGAATGAATAGGATGATTTCTATCCGCCGAAGCACCTCTTGAAGGATGCGTAAGATGCCACTTACCGATGGCTGCCGTTTGGTAAGAACTAGGGAGTATTTCAGGAATAATGGTCTCACTCACTTCAAGCTGTGCTTCGACAGGAAAGCCAACGCCCACTTGATGAGGGTATTTGCCAGTTAAAATGGTCGCACGAGTGGGTGAACAGATAGGGTTCGTGTAAGCGTTTCTGAACAACACTCCACTTGCTGCTAAGTTATCAATCGTTGGTGTGTGAGCAGGACTCGCGCCCTCGCCATCATGTCCATAAAGGTCATCGCGGCTATAGACCCCGACAGCATCAACACCAAAATCATCGGCGATTACTAGCAAAATATTCTCAGCTTTGGCCAAACTCATGCAGCACAACAAAACATTCAATAAAGTGACTAGCGAACACTTGACGAGAAATTTTTTAACCATATTTGACAACACAATAATTAACACAAAAAATGAAGACTTTTGCGTCTTCGCTTTATATAGAGTATTGACCGTCTTTTAATTGCGTTGCTTAGCCGCACGTCACCCTAATAAACAGTGGCTAAATAGCACTTGAACACGCTGCGCATCTTCCCATGGTACTTTTAATAAATAGCTAGCGAATGGTAGTCGTATATAAAAACACTTCTATCTGCATTCAGCATGGTCGTTGCAAACAACTGACAAATAGAGTGTATTAACAATAGTGTGATGATGATTAATCGTCAAGTGCAAGATGAAATCTATCTGACTCATAACAAGACCAACTCGCACAGCGAATAGTTTTATTTGACTCGCTGGTTAAAAACGATGACCATTAACTTGATACTTTAACCGCGCGCAGCTTGAGTAACTCTTCTATAAATTCTGAGCTCATTTTATTATCGAACATCAAGCTAACATGAAAACCATCGAGCCAATAGCACGACCAACCTGTTCGACGCACAATATCTTGTAGCGCTTCATTACTTACGACATAATCTGATCTCGCCAGAAACAAATGTACATTTTTTTCTTTTAAATCTTCCCAAAAAATATTTTTAAAAAAATTTTCTCTTTTTAGATTAATTAGTAAGCGCGCGTAACTAAGCCATGAAATACTCTTTACTTCAGCACTAATTAATGGCATATAAAAATCTGACTGCCCTTCATAGAGCACATACTTTTGTCGTGAAGCTTGTCGCACCGCAGTAAAGCCTGATAATCGGCCTACTTTTCGAAGGTATTTAAACGTGCCATAAAAAGATGGAAAAATTTTTGCAAGCGGTAATCGATTGGAAAGCCAAGGTGGAGCAAAGGAATACATGCCCTCAATGGTAAACTCTTTTGAATACGCGTTAAGCATTTCTAGACCAACATTACCGCCGTATGACAGCGTGACTAAAAAAAATGAGTCCTGCTTTAAGGCTAGACATATACGAGCGACATCGCTGGCAAATTGCGCTTCATTCATTGTTTTATTAGGACAAGCATCTGAGTAGCCATGGCCGCGCATATCGGGTGCGATTACATCAATGCCAACGCTCGCTAGCTTTTCGGCAATTAACAACACTCCGTTTGAATCGGAGGACAAGCCATGCAAGCAAAGCGCAGTGCCTTTTTCTGGGCCATTTTTCTTGCCATAATATCGAGTGCCTCGAAGAGACACCCCGTCTTCGGCCTCGACAACAAAATCTTCAGAATAATAGTCAGACATTGACAACCGACTCTTGATGATGGACCACTGTTTCGACAAGGTCGACGATTGTTTGAAGTGAATCAGAATTCTTGTGCCCTGTTTGAAACGTCTGAGCAACAGCAGAATAGCTAGGGTCAGATACAATATTCATAACTGCACGCCGAATGCTTGACGCCGATACAGCTAAAGGCGTTAAGGTTATTCCAGCGCCTACTTTAGCAACCCTCGCTGCAGTTCCAAATTGATCCAAAGCTTGGGGAATGCAAATTAAAGGCACACCAAACGACAATGATTCAATGATGGTATTTAGGCTCCCATGGGTGATGACAATTTTAGCCTGCGAAAGAACCTCAAGCTGGGGCGCATAATCAACAATCAGGGGATCACCTGGCAAGCTGTCATCCAGAGGGTACTTTGAACCGCCTCTGGTAAAAACCATCTGCACGGGAAGGTCGACACCTGCCTCTGCTATACGGCGAAAGTAGACATCACTGTCGGCAATTGTACCGGCTGAAACGTAAATAAGCGGCAAACCGTTTAGTCTCTCCCATGGAAAGCTAATCTTCTCGCGTGTATTTTTTTCGTAGGTAGGCCCTAAGTAATGAAGCCGTTTATCTGGATCGCCCGCTGAAAATTCCAGTTCCAATGGCATTTGCATAATATAATGCAAATCTGAAACCGTATCGGCCAAGCAAGCATGAGGTGGCAGTGAAAGCGTTTTTCTATAAGCATTGACTCGATAGAGCAACGGCTTGTGAACCTGATCTTTAATCGTGTTCAAAAATCGGTTTCGCAATCGTAACAATCCAGTATCAAACCCTTTCAAAGAAGTAAATTCTGGCGGAACAATAGGACGTTTTAAATGCGGTATGCCTGTTGAAAAACTTAACATGGGTATTTGCAGAAATTCTGCAACTGTTTTCACAGCATAAGATGTATCAGAAACCAACAAAAGATGAAATGAACATGGCTTTATGGTTTCGCAGAGGTTGCCTATGTCGTAGGCAACCATACCTTCATAATATTTCTCGTACACATTGCTGTAGGTATATAAACCTACCGCGAAGCGCCCAAGCATTCGGCTCAATTTTCTAATTCTAAATATACGACAAAACTTATAAAAAATGCCTAACATTATTTTATGAAAACGAAGAAAAATGTTTTTAGGCAAAGTATCTGGCTTCACTTCAGATCTTTTTATATAAACCACATCTAAACCAGAAGCAGATATCAGCGATGCCATCGGTATCTCTTCATATGCCACTAACGTTACTTTATGACCCATTGATTGCAGTTTACTGCCGATGGTGATCAGCGGGTAAAGACGACCTCTAACTGGATAACACAAAATACCTAACTTAGCCATGTAGTTACCTTTATAAAAAAAACAGCCGCCAAGACACTAAGGCATTACAACTGATATGTCGCAATAAGTAAATTTTAATATTTATATTGCAAAAAAAATACCCTTTTTTTCCTCTAACCGATCGAATCAACCGAAGAATATTTAGGCGATTTAAAGTCATAATGCGCCCTGCATAATACCCTAACGATGTTTGTTATCTATTCACACCCACGGTTTTTTACAGCCAGAAATCGTCATGCAAAGTAACCGCTTTCATGAATTATCGACGGTTTAGAGAAGACTCGCGACTGAATGTTACCGTCCCTTTTGCTGACTAATCATGGTGCCTCATGAATAGAAAGTATCTTAATAATTATTCAATGCCTGCTCTTATTCACCTAATTAACGGGTTATCACCTCCGCCACGGAGCGGTCAAAAAATAACCTTTAAAAGTTTGATTACAAGTTGTTGTGTATATGCATTTTGTCCCCTAAAGCCTTTAAAATAGCTTTTGGCATCGCATCTATCGGATACAATTAACGGCAGTAATTTGAGGGGTCACATCATGACGAACATTGATCAGCGATTATTGCCCTTGGCGGGCAAGCATGCCTTTATAACCGGCGGTTCTGGCGGCATAGGCTGCGCCTGCGCAAAAGCGTTGCTTATTGATGGCGCTAATGTGACATTAATGGCGCGAGATAGTCATGCCCTTCATCTCGCTAAGCAGAGCCTGTTAGCCCACACCCCTAACGGTTCTGAAATACATACTGTTGCTGGCGATAGCTGTGATGAAAACATTCTTCAAGCCGCTTTACACGAAAGCCACCAACGTTTCGGTCACATAAGTATCGCTATCGCTACGGTGGGTGGCGGAGCGATCCGCCCGCTATTAATGCACGATGAAAAAAGCTTTACTGAAGAATTACAGTTAAACATTACCTCAGCATTTTTATTGATCCGCTATGCGACCCCTTTAATGGTCAAATCAGCCTCGGCTGAAGAGCTGGGTTCGATTGTGTGTATTTCATCGGATGCGGCAAAGTTGGTGTTCCCGTGGCTGCCCGCTTACACAACAGCCAAGGCGGGCTTAGAGGGACTGGTCAAAGCCTGCGCTGAAGAGCTCTCTTCTTTGCACATTCGGGTTAATGCAGTAAGACCGGGGTTAACCCGTACCAAAGCAACTCAGGCCTTATTTGATAACCCAGAAATCAAAAAGAAGTTTGCCCAAGAAAAGCCACTCGGTCGCTTAGGCGAACCTGACGATGTGGCTGCCGGTGTGCGCTACTTAGCGGGCCCCGAGTCGTCTTGGGTCACAGGACAGAGCTTTGCTATCGAAGGCGGTAATGAATTACGAAAAGGACCCGACATGGCGGAGATGGTTAAACAAATTTATGGCAATGAGGCTTTTGACAAAGTGAAGGCCGGTATCGCGCCCTTTGATTCAACCGATTTAAACCAATAATAATTGAGCCTTACCCACTGTGTACCTGTTCAACCGTTTAACGACCATTGAATAAATCTTATTACATTAACTAGTAATCTTTCGTTGAGCCATAATGGCCTCAGAATTACACAAATGCTTGCTAATATTACCGACCATTTCCATTAACCGGTAATCACGTTCGCTAAAGCGCCATTGGTCTGCCACTAACTCAAACTTATCAACGTATCGACCGGCAACAATGGGCTGAAAAGGCAAGACTTTTGTTTGCTGGTAGACAATATAATAAGATCGAGACGTCGCAGTGGCATTATCAAGATCAACATCGACAATAGCATTGGTGCAGACGTGCTTTGTGCGCGGCGTACCCGATTCATAAACCACGACCATTGACCGCCAGTTCTCTAATAAACCCTGGCTGTTGATG
>DDED01000199.1:7620-8053 GCA_002336035.1 Cellvibrionales bacterium UBA1963 | reverse complement strand
AACTATAGTCTGTTGATTCATCATTGAAAGCCATATTAACAAAGGAAAAATTGCCATGAAGACCATTAAGCTCGGTGTCGTTATGGACCCAATTGAATCGATTAATCCCAAAAAAGACAGTACGCTTGCTATGCTCTTGGCTGCGCAACACCGTAACTGGGAATTACATTATTTTTTACCTCAGCAACTAATGCTTGATCAGGGAAAGCCTAAAGGTCATGGCCAGCAATTAACCGTTCATGATAGCCTTGAACATTGGTTCGATTTACAGCCGCCACAGCTGGTCGCTTTAGAGAGCCTCGATGTGATTTTAATGCGCCAAGATCCTCCCTTTGACAGCCAATTCTTGACCAACACCTTTATTCTTGAAGCCGCCGAACGTTTGGGGACCTTAATTGTCAATAAACCGCAAAGCCTGCGCGACTGCAATGAA
>DDED01000199.1:0-7308 GCA_002336035.1 Cellvibrionales bacterium UBA1963 | reverse complement strand
AGCCTGCGCGACTGCAATGAAAAGGTATTTGCTACCGAATTTCCACAGTGCTGTCCGCCCGTCATCATTAGCGCTGTTGCTGATGACCTACGTGAATTTTATTCTGCACATCAAGATATTATTCTCAAACCATTAGATGGCATGGGCGGTACTTCAATCTTCAGAGTCAAGCCGAACGACCCAAACCTTAATGTCATTATTGAGACACTGACCGAAAACCAAACACGAAGTATTATGGCCCAACGATTTGTGCCTGAAATTTCTGCAGGCGATAAACGTATTTTATTAATAGACGGTAAACCGCAAGATTTTGCCCTAGCACGGATGCCCGCAGCAGGAGAAACTCGCGGTAATTTAGCTGCCGGCGGGACTGGTGTCGCAAAGCCAATGACTGAGCGAGATTACTGGATTTGTGAACAAATAGCGCCGACACTTAAAGAAAAAGGTTTATTGTTTGTTGGTATTGACGTCATCGGCAATTACTTGACTGAAATTAATGTTACTAGCCCAACCTGCATTCGTGAATTAGATACGCAATGCAATTTAAATATTGCTGGAGAGTTAATGGACTGTATTACACATAAACTCTAATTCCCACTCAGGGCTTAGTAGTTAATCATTTTCACTAAATACATTTGCTTGTGTTTCGCCGGTATAATCAACACTGATTTGCATCCGTATCGGTCGACAACAGACCTGACAGTCTTCGATATACTCATAGGGCTCAATAGTTTCGATATACTCATCGCCAACTGTGGCCCCCTCACTTGGCTCAATTAAAATTGAAATTGATTCTCCGCAATATGGACAGCCGATGGTGCGTTGTTCTAAAAAAGCCACTGTTAATGCTTCACTTATTTGGTTGTTTTACTAATCGAAGATAAGACTTTAATGCTTTCCAACCATTAGGAAATAAAGATTTAGCTTCGTCATCAGATACTGAGGGTACAATAATCACATCGTCGCCGTCGCGCCAGTTAACGGGAGTAGCTACTTTATGCGCCGCAGTTAATTGCATTGAATCTAGCACTCGGAGTATCTCGTCAAAATTTCTCCCTGTGGTCATAGGATAAGTCATCATTAATTTAATTTTTTTGTCAGGGCCCACAATGAATACTGACCTAACCGTAGCATTAGTTGCTGCTGTTCGACCTTCAGAGCCACCTTCCTCATCGGCGGGCAACATATTGTAAGCTTTAGCAACTTTTAACTCAGTATCGCCAATCATTGGAAAACCAACAGTATTCCCTTGCGTCTCTTCAATATCTTTTGCCCAGTCTGCATGATTTTCTACCGGATCAATACTCAACCCAATGATCTTACAATTACGCTCTGCAAACGTTTTTTCCATGCCAGCCACATAACCTAATTCAGTTGTGCATACCGGCGTAAAATCTTTCGGATGAGAAAATAAAATAGCCCAGCCGTCACCTACCCATTGATGAAAATTAATTTCACCGTGTGTCGTATTAGCTATGAAATTTGGCGCTTGATCGTTAATTCGCAATGACATAGATTTCTCCTTCATTAAATTAATTAGTGGTGAATTGACAGACTCAAGCCAGTTTATCAGTTAACCACTCATCTGCAAAACAATTGAATCGATAATCCTTGATAAAACCACAGTGGCCTCCGCTGGCCACTGTTTTAATCATGATATTTTTCGGGCACTCCAATCGCTCCAACCATTGAGTCTTTACAATCGGATCGTCCTTTGAAACCAGTATATCAACACAACAAGAGGTATTTTTTAACAGCTCATTATCAATAGTATACGCCAAGTAGTAGTCCTCTCTGCTTTCGAACGGTGTATGCTGAGCCACAAAAAACATGTTCATTTCACTTAACGGTCCTCGCTCAGATAATAATATATGGCATTGATGATCAGGAAAAATAGATAGCTTTTTCTTTAGCGACTTCCGCCACTTTCGAATGAAATAATAATGGTACAGTCGCCACCCCCGCTCTAAATCGTCGGTCGTTTTTGCCGGGTCAATTAACGGCGAAATAACAGCCACTCGCTCAATAATCCCTGCGGCCAAATGACATGCCAACCGAATACAAAAATTACCGCCCAAGCTAAATCCCACTAGGTTGACTCTTTGATGCGGGTAAGATTCTTTGATCTTAATTATGGCATTAGCAACTTCATCAAGCCGAGCAGAGTGAAACAGTGGTTCATTTAAATGATGGCTGTCACCGTGATCGCGTAAATTCAACCTAAAAATACTGTGCCCTGCTTCGTACAAGGTCGCTGCTGCAGAAAGCAAATAGCTCGATTCTATCGAGCCTTCCCAGCCATGTATAAGAATTGTTAGCTGCTTTTTATCCGTTTTTTTTGATGGACAATAAGCCCCCAGCAGCTGCACCCCTGCACCACACGCTATCGAGGCTAAACGACTGTTAGTATGCAATGCCTGGGCGCGGTAGCGGGTAAACAATCGCCTGGGGCCTACACTGGCTAATAAAGTTTGTATGTGCCGATTCTTCAACAAAGCCGGAGGCGAAAAGTCGTCAGCTGCCATGTTTCTTTCGCGTTTAATTGCCATTCTATCGCCTATTGGTATATTTGCTAGAAAACAGCCTGTATTGATGCTATTTTTTAATACTAAATCAAACTGAATTGGTTCGTCAAAATTAAATGGTCAAAAAAAAATTATCCCTCCTAGCACTTATTATTATAGCCCTGAGCGTGTTTCTTTTCGGCTTAGTGCAAACTCAAATTAATAAGTACTCAGGCAATGGCTCTTACCTCTGGGAGCCAGAAATCATCGAGCTTGAGGCTAACACAGCACGGCTTAACGACCACACAAATCGCGTCTTATTTATTGGCAGTTCAAGTATTCGTTTTTGGAGCACACTCACACAAGATATGTATCCATTCACGGTGATTCAACATGGCTTTGGCGGTGCAAAAGTCAATGATGTTATCTATTTTTCTGACCGTTTAATTAACGCATATGATCCACGTGCTGTCGTTATTTTCGTTGGCACTAATGATATTAGTCTCAGAGAAGTGACATCAGCGGAAGCAATGCTGGCGGCTTATCAGCAGCTGATAAACAATATTCGTCAAGATTTATCCACTACGCCCATTATCTTTATTGCCATTACCCCTTCACCGCAGCGCTGGAAGCTTTGGGCATTCGCCAGCCAAGCAAATCAACTGCTCACTGAATACGTTAACACCCAAGATAATATTTTCATCGTCGACACCAGTTCAGAATTACTGGGCGATGACGGGGAGCCTGATGGCTCGTTTTATAAATTTGATGGCTTACATTTAAATAGCAAAGGCTATGCCGTATGGACCCAAATAGTAAAAGCTGAACTTTTGCGGCGCCTGCAACCTTAAATTAACCCTCGACAATGATTGGTGATTTTAATCCACTCAGGCGCAGCTAAACCCTTGCTAAGCTAATACACCTCAGGACGCAGGCTTGACCATAACAATAGCGTCTACTTCTATTTTAACACCCTTAGGTAAGGCAGACACTTGCACGCAAGCCCTTGCTGGAAACGGTTGCTGAAGAAAGGCTGCCATGACTTTATTGACCGTGTCAAAACTCGACAGGTCAGTCATTGAGATATTCATTTTCACGCTATCATGTAAGCTGGCTCCGGCCGCCTCTGCTATTGCCGTTAAATTCTTGAACACTTGCTCAGCTTGCTCCTCAAGGTCTTCACTGCATATCGCCATACTCGCTGGGATCAAGGGTATTTGGCCAGAGATATACAGCGTCTCACCAACCTGCACCGCTTGCGAGTAAGGGCCAATTGCCGCCGGTGCCGCCGTTGTATTGATAACTTTTTTTTCGCTCATACAGTGACCTAAACCCTGATTGTCTTAACGTTTAACTCTTTCGACTTTAACGACTGATTTTAATACCCGAATTCGACGAATAACCCGGGCTAGATGAACACGATTACTCACCGCAAGAAATATATGTATGCTGCTTGATTTCGCATCGCGCTCCTCAACTTTAATGGATTCAATGCTGCCATCTAAACTGCTAATTTTATTCGCTAACGAAGCAATAATCCCTCTTTGCTGCTCCACTTCAATTTTTAGCTCTACTCGGTACTCGCCCTCGACACGCTGATGCCATCGCAAAATAACACCACGACCTTCTTTATCGTTTTGCTGTAACTCTTGATAATTACGGCAATCGGCAGTGTGAACAACTACGCCTCGTCCAGCAGTAATATGACCACCAATATCATCTCCGGGAATGGGATTGCAGCATTTAGCAAAGTGAACCATCATGCCTTCGGTTCCTGCAATCACTAAAGGTTTTTCACGATTACCAATCGCAATGTCGTTCGCTTCAGTATTCTCTTGAATGTCTAATAATTGCCGCGCCGTCAAGAACGCCACTCGATTACCCAGGCCAACCTCCTCAAGAATTTGTTCGAAGTCGTGGGCGCCGGCCTTATTGACAAGCGCGGCAATCTTTTGTGCCCCAACGTCGTCAAGTTTCTGATCAAAGCTAGTCAACGCCTTATTCAATAAACGTTTGCCTAATTGAATCGCTTCACCACTTTTTAATTGCTTTAAATAGTGACGGATTTGACTTCGCGCACGGCTTGTCGCAACGATATCTAACCATACCGGATTTGGATTGGCACCGGGTGCGGTAATAATCTCGATGGTTTCACCGCTTTTTAAAGGTTGCGATAAAGCCGCTAAACGCCGATTAATTCGGCAGCCGACACAGCTATTGCCAATATCGGTATGCACGGCATAAGCAAAATCAACGGCCGTAGAACCTAGCGGCAATTCCATGATTTTCCCTTTTGGTGTAAACACGTACACCTCTTCGGGGAATAAGTCTATCTTCACATTCTCGATAAACTCCAGGGAACTACCCGCATTTTGTTGCAGTTCCAATAAACCTTGTACCCATTGCCTTGCGCGCACATGACTGCCAACCGATGCGTCTTGATTATTGGCTTTATACAGCCAATGTGCAGCGATGCCATTACTTGCCATCTGTTCCATTTCTTCAGTACGAATTTGTATTTCTATCGGCACACCGTGCATACCAAATAACACCGTGTGCAGTGATTGGTAACCGTTGGCTTTGGGAATCGCAATATAATCTTTAAAGTGACCCGGGCGAGGCTTGTATAAGCTATGAATTGAGCCCAAGGTACGATAACAATCATCGGGGGCATTAACGATAATACGGAACGCAAAGACGTCCATAATTTCAGTAAATGATCGACTCTTACTGCGCATCTTTTGGTAAACGCTATAAAGATGTTTTTCACGGCCAATCACTCTTGCAGCAATGCCATCTTTCCCTAATTGCTCAGCAATTTGTTCTTCTACATTGGCAACCAATGCCTTTCGATTGCCTCGAATCGATTCGATTGCCGCTTGTATACGCTTAGCTCTCATCGGATAAAGGGTATTAAAGCCCAAATCTTCAAATTCAATTCTTATGTCATTCATGCCTAAGCGGTTAGCGATTGGCGCGTATATTTCCAACGTTTCTTTGGCGATACGGCGTCGTTTATCACCCCCAAGTACATCGAGAGTACGCATGTTATGAAGACGATCTGCCAATTTAACTAGAATTACCCGCAGGTCACGAGCCATCGCCATGGCCATTTTTTGAAAATTTTCGGCCTGTTTCTCTGCTTGTGTTTGAAATTCGAATTGGGTCAACTTGCTGACGCCGTCTACTAGTTCAGCCACCGTTGGGCCAAACTGGTCACTCAAGGCTAATTTATCAACCTCGGTGTCTTCTATCACGTCATGGAGCATGGCAGCCGCCAAACTCTGATGATCCATGTGCATATCAGCGAGGATGTTGGCTACAGCTAAGGGGTGTGTCACGTACGGTTCGCCTGAGCGACGAGTTTGCCCTATATGCGCTTGCTCAGCGCAAAAATAAGCACGACGGACGATCTCGACTTGTTCAGAGTCAAGATAAGTGTCAAGTTTTTCGGTTAAATCAATTATTGTTGTCGCCATCACAACAATATAAGCGCTAGGGGAGTATTTTGATAGCGAAAGTGTTAAAAATGAAGGCTTTAAATTATAAACCGAATTCCGCTGCTAGCTCTTCCGTTAGGTCATCAATGGGCTCTTCAGTATCAATGTTTTTTGGATCAATAAGGCCTTTTTCAATTTCACGCAAAGCAATAACCGGCGGCTTGTCGTCGGCGACTTCAACCATAGGTTCCTTACCTTGCGTGGCAATTTGACGGGCACGCTTACTGGCAACCATTACCAACTCAAAACGGTTCTCAACGTGGTCTAAGCATTCTTCTACAGTTATTCTAGCCATGGTGTATGCCTGTATCATTGGATAAAAAGGAGTAAACCCTGTCAGGGCCGAAACACAACACCGCTATTAATCAGCGTTGCGAAAAGGGCGCCTATTATATGCAAATTTACCCAGTTTGGCGAGCATGGGCGTCGCTTATTGCGTCAATTATTAGTCAGAAACTTGAATTAATGCCGCTAATAATTCTGCATACTGGCATGCTTGCTGGCCGCGACTGAGTCGTTGAGCCTGAATGACGGCTTGCAAATCGACTAATGCCTCATCAAAATCATCGTTAACAATTAAGTAGTCCGCGTGGTGATAGTGCCTTACTTCATCGACCGCAGCGGCCATTCTTCCCGCAATCACGGCTTCATTGTCTTGCCCTCGACCGGTTAATCGAGCCTGCAAAGCTGCCATTGAGGGCGGTAAAATAAAAATCCCCACTCCTGATTCACCGAGTTCAGTGGCTAACCAGTGGTGGGTTTGCTGCGCACCTTGCCAGTCAATTTCAAGAATAACATCAGCACCGCAATCAAGCTGCTGATTAACCCAGGCCTTAGAAGTGCCATAGGCGTTGCCAAAAACCGTCGCATGCTCTAGGAAACGATTATCACCTACCATGTGAGTGAAGGTCGCTGCATCAACGAAATGATAATTCACGCCATCGACCTCACCGGGTCTCATCGGTCGGGTCGTGTGTGACACAGAGACCTTAAGCCTTTGGTCGCTAGCTAGTAGCGCATTAACCAGGCTGGTTTTACCCGCTCCAGATGGTGCCGATACTGTAAATAAATTCCCTCTAACCGTTGCCGTCATCGTTAACCTACCTCAACAGTGGCTGACCTATACTCTAAAGGGCACGGCAAAGAATGTAAAATACTGAATCGGCTATTCAATGTTCTGTACCTGCTCGCGTATCTGCTCAATCAATACTTTTAAATTAACCGCCCCTTGAGTGCTCTGCGTCGCAATTGATTTTGAACCCAGTGTGTTGGCCTCGCGGTTTAACTCCTGCATCAAAAAATCC
>DDED01000190.1:16516-20909 GCA_002336035.1 Cellvibrionales bacterium UBA1963 | reverse complement strand
TGCGTCGTTTACGCTATAGCTTCGATTTTAATGATAACAAGATGATCGCAGTGTTTGGCTTAGCGGGTCTTTCGGTTGACCGTGAGCAGGTCAGTGCATGGCTTAAAAAAGACGATGATGACGGTTTTGTCAGTTGCAATGATACTGCCATGGCGACATTTTTAAATGGTTTGATTGTTGAGCGGCGAGGACCGCGTGATGGCCCAGGGCCAGTGGCCGAAAAAAATCTTACTAACAATATTATTTTAAAAAAATTAAAAATAGCTTTATCTTTTCAGGCAGACGATGTGCTTAGGATTCTAAGCTTGGCAGGTTTTCGCTTGAGCAAGCATGAATTAAGCGCTTTTTTTAGAAAGGCAGATCACAAGCATCATCGTCAGTGTAAAGATCAAGTGATACGAAATTTTTTACAGGGTCTTCAGCTAGAGCTTCGGCCCAGCGCCGAAACGCGTGCCGACGATCTGCTTGATTTAACTCAAGATGTCAGCCCAACGTATCATTGGCCAAAAAAGAAAAAATAATTATTCTCCCGCAGCATTTTTTTATGACGACACCGTAAAGGAAAACATCATGATGAGTTCGCAAGGCTCCTTTAAGCATCAATACGGTCCATGGGCGCTTATCGCTGGCGGTTCAGAAGGCATTGGCTTAGCGTTCGCTGAATTGCTCGCTCAACGAGGAATAAATTTAGTATTATTGTCACGTAACGATCAAAAATTATCCGACGCCAGGGCAACCATCCGACGTCAGTCTGCGGTTGATGTTCGTTGTATTCGTATTGATTTAAGCGGGGATGATTATATGCCCAGTGTAATTCAAGCCACTGCCGATATCGAAATCGGTTTATTAATTTACAATGCAGGCGCCGTTCATGGCGCTGAATTATTTCTTGATCAAGACGTGACGAGTGCTACGCATTTGGTCAACCTGAATTGTCGCGGTCCTGTGTTATTGGCCCATCATTTTGGTCGGCTAATGCGGAATCGTCGGCGTGGTGGCATGATACTTTTATCGTCGATGGCGGCATTAGCGGGTGGATCTTACATTGCTACGTATGCAGCCACAAAATCGTTTGATATCGTCTTTGCTCAATCACTTTGGCATGAGCTCAAGTCCGACAATATTGATGTGCTGGGTTTGATTGCAGGTGCTACTGCAACGCCAGCGATGGCAGCGTCTGGTTTTGATCTTAGTCAAGGTGATGAGGATGGCGCGCCCGTATTCATGAGCAGTGTCGCGGTCGCGCAAGAGGGCTTAGATAACCTTAAAAATGGCCCGATACGAGTTGCAGGCGAGGGTAATCGTGCGGCTCTTGATTGGTTTTCTAGTCTTCCGCGAGCAGAATTAGTTGAGCTGATGAGCCAGGCAACAGCCGACCTTTACCAAAAAAACCGTTAATTAAAGGGTGTATTTTGCCGTTGGTTACGATTTATTTTATTGACCGTAATCAGATTTTGATAAAATTTTCGACGGCACTTAACAACGAAAAACCGTAACAAGAGGATTTAACATGAGTGAATTGCCCGTTTATATGATAGTTAATTTACATGTCACTAATGCAGAAGAATATAGGATGTATGAAAAAGGCTTTTTTCCGATACTTAAAAAGTATGGCGGAGAGTTTATTACTTACGATGACCAGTCACATACCTTTGAGGGGGTCGGCCGAAAGGGTCGGATGATTATTTTTAGCTTTCCGTCAGAACAGAAAGCTCGAGACTGGTTTGCTGATCCAGATTATCAAGCGTTGTCCAAGCACCGTAGGGCCGGCACTGAGATGCAGTTCTTGACCATGGTACATAGCTTGCCTCCGCGCTCTTAGAGTAACACCTGCTATAAAGTGTTTCATGCTGAACCTATTTTTATTCATGCGCAGACTTTTAAGGAATACTCTAAAATGCGCCTAAGAAGTTAGGGTCAACTTCAACCTTAGAGATCAACCGTCAAAAATAAAACTGAGTTTTTTATCATGAATAGGCGCTGGTTTGGTGGGCCTAGATTATTTACAATGAGCCAGAGCTCGCCTAATGAAAAACAGTATGCATTGTTTACCTAGATCGAAGGCGTATGAATATTGTGTAAACTAAGACGGAACCAATAATGCGAGCCCTCGTCCTATTGTTCGTTGTCACGGCTGGCTTTTTTTCATGACAGGCCTTGCTGCATAAAAAAACATTTCGGTGCGGGCGCTTATTTATGGCTATACCATATGGGTGAACTCCAAGCGCGCTCTTGAATAATAGGCGAATAAAAAGCTTCTTGTTTTGGATCAATACAGCATTTTTCATAAATCTCGCCCCGCGCACCCTCATCATGAAGTGCTGCCGTTTTTTCAGCCGCTTGAGTTGCACAATGACGACTAAAGGGATCAACACCGGCCGCTTTACATTGCAAGGTTGACCAACGGCACGTAGGATTTTCTATCAACCTCACATAGTAAAAGGCGTCTTGTGTTGGATTAAAGTTCGGATCTTGCCACACGGCACAGGCACTTTTTAGTCCGGCGCCTTCTGCGGTACAGCTGTTGCGGTTGACCGTTGCTCCGTTATGCGCGCTGCCCGCTATGTCATGAACTTGCTCATGAGACTGGCCTTGCGCGTCTACCCAGCCCTTGATAATTTGTATTCGTTGAATGTCGGTAGCGGTTGATTTTTCAGGATACGGATCCTTTTGTGCTGAAACTAAAAAGCGCGGTGAAGCCTTCTGCTCTGCAGAAGCTTGAAGGTCACTGCCCATCGGAACACCCAAAGCATAGGCTTGTTCAAGCATGTCACTTTTTTGGCAGATCCCTTCGGGATAATCCCAGCCAGCAAAGAAACGCAAGCTGGGTCGATTGCCACTGGTGGCATAAGTTTCCCTATTTTTCATGGCATTAAAAATACTGTCACGGCTGTTTTCTTCCGCCCAGACTACGGCAAGACCACCTGGGTTCGAATAGAGGTGATCTTGCACGTTTCGATATTCGGTATCTCGCATCCCTAAGTGGCCGAGATAGTTGTCTTCTTCGGCGCCGCCAGGCAATGCATTGTGGGTGTCTGTTGAACCAATAAAGCCCATTTTAAATGGGTTAGTGCCTGATGTTTGACCAAGTTCTAAGCCAGCTTTTAATGCGTTTCTTACCATATTACGCGGTGCGAAATCATCAATAGAAACGGCTTCGCCTCGTTCAGATTGTATTTTACCGTGAACGTTACCGAGCATACTTAAATTATCAGCTGGTGATTGCTCAAAGTCACAAAGCTCATCTTCAGTTAATACTCCGCGACCTGTAAGGCGGTCAAAGCGACATTCGGATGCAGCTTTGTGCTGAAGTAACTCTACAATAGGCTCAAATTGTAAGCGATCTTTAGCCTGCTGAGGCGTGGCCGGATTAGGGAACATCAACCCGCCCGCTAAGTTAGGGTTATGTGGGATGGCAATCACATCACAGCCTTGTTTAGGATCTATGCATTGGCTTTGTAATTGAGTCCATAAATTAGGAAAGTTGTAGCTGCCAGTATCAAAGGTAGTAATAGGGTAGTCGGTGACGTTTTCATTGCGAAAGATCACATTTCGATGCATGTTTTTAGTGTCGGGTGCATCGGTATATTCGTAACCGACAAACGTAGTGAAACTGCATTCACTGCTTCGATCATAATGGTCTTCAGCTGCCTGTTGTATATTATTCCAAAGCTCAAGCCCTGCAACCTTACAGTCTGATAATTTACAGGCAAAACTTTCTTTTTTGTCGCCCTCGCGACTCACATTGTTAATGGCCCATATACTTAATGATGCCAACTGAATGTAATAATTTTTGGATCGAGTGCCAATACACATTGGCCACCAATAGCCAAGCTTTCCTGCGTGTTCACTGCAGACGCCAATTTGGCCCAAGGTTTCTCCATGATCCGTGACTGAAGTGAAGTCTAGCGGTCTGTGAAGTTGCGCTGGAATTGCTTGCTCTCCTTTAATGTTAGGCAACATAATGGTTTCGCCTTTGGCATAACGGTAGGCATCCCATGGGTCGTTACGCTGATTAGACCCAAAAGAGTCAAAAGAATAACGTGAGTGGACGTGCAAATCACCAAAAAAGGCGCTTTTACTGGCGCGGTAATCATCACAGGGGGCTCGTTTCTCCGTGCGCTCAAAGGCTGATAATGGCCCATTAACACCGAGTAAAAAGCTGGCTAAAATAAATAAAACCATGGCCGGGCAATGACACATGCTCTGTCTTGAGTAATTCTTTTGAAAAGTCAGCATTGAGAGTGCCCTCAGATAAAATGTAATGTAGTTGTTTACAACCAATGATATGCTATTTAAAGACAATGTAAAATATTAGCATGGACTTGAACAAAGAACTTTAACGATAAGTTTCATGTTTCAATTTTTGTTGGTGGCTTTGGTGGCTTTGGTG
>DDED01000190.1:4351-16201 GCA_002336035.1 Cellvibrionales bacterium UBA1963 | reverse complement strand
TGGTGGCTTTGGTGGCTTTGGTGGGAAACGTTAGCGAGATTAAAAAAGAGCAATAAGCTGCGAGAGTAAAAAGACCCAAAGGTGCTGGTTATATTTCAACACCTTTAGGGTGGTTAGGCTCTATAATCAGCAAGGGATTTCCTGTTCATAGAGTTGACGCCTAAAAAAAGTATCGACTAACCTAATTTTTAAGCCACTCAAAATGCAATGCATGATGGTCGTGAGCGGGCTTTAAGTATACGTTATATTGCCTAACGAGATAGTCTCTGAAAAGTAAAAATTTATTTTTGTACAGCCTTACATATTATGAAAAAAAACCAATCATTTTCATCGTTGATGCGGACATTACGGACGGAAAATCGCCGTGGATTTTTGGTGCTTAGCGGGAATCAGATCTGGTGTCATGCAAGGGCTGCAGAGATACTGTCTTCATTAAAGGCTGATCAGCGCAGTTATTGGATTAGTCAGCACGCGCCTCGGCAGGTTCTCTCGGTAGAGCATATTCAGCCAAATAAAATAAAAGCGTTATTAGGCAATGATGCTGAACATTTAGTGTTTGACGCATGGGAGGGTTTTTCACCGGATACACTGGCTGTGGCTAGCGGCGCCCTGTGTGGTGGGGGCCTACTGATTTTATTGGTACCTGATCTTGCCGCGTGGGAATTTTTTGAAGACCCTGATTATGAAAGATTCACCGCTTTGAGACCAACACCGTACCGCATGAGCGGTTATTTTATTGCGCGCAGCTGCCGTTTTTTTGCATCATTGCCTCTTGCTTATAAAGATCATTGGCCGTCTGAAGGCCTCCTGCTGGTATCGGAGGATGAATACCCACAAGGCTTTGATTTCCCAGCATTTGACGGCGTTATGACCAACAAGCATGGAACAGTGAAAGGTTCTTTTTTACCCACCGATGACCAGCAAAAAGTTATTAAAGGCATTGATGCTCTTTCGCGATTGCCTTCAGCGGCACTGTTTGTTGAGGCCGATCGTGGCAGGGGTAAAAGTGTTGCATTAGGGTTATCGATTCAATCACTACTAAAATCAACTGAATTTTCAATTGCTGTTGTTGCGCCATTAGCAAGCAATGTTGCAAATCTTTTTGCCATGATTGCGGTTAATGAATTCGATCGTTCACGATTGAATTATTTTGCTGTCGATGAATTACTTTCTCGTGACCCCAAAAAATCTTTCGGTACGCCACACCTTGATATTTTATTGATTGATGAGGCGGCAGCTATTCCATTGCCCGTATTGTCTGATTTGTCTCAGTTAGCCCCCCGCGTGGTGTTTGCGACAACGTTGATCGGTTATGAAGGCAGTGGAAGAGGTTTTACGTTACGCTTTAAGGACCGGCTTAGGCATCAGTTTGAACAGATATTTGATTTTCGTTTAAATCACGCTATTCGTTGGTCTGATTATGATCCGCTTGAACAATTGTTAAATAAGTTCCTGGTTTTGGATGCGGCAACACAAAAATCAACAGCGGTCAATTCAACGGGTGACGGCCGCTACGATACCCGTAAAGTGACCGCTAAACAGTTACTCTGTGATGAGCGCCTTTTGCGTGGCGTCTTCTCTCTTTTGATGCAAGCGCATTACCAGACTCGACCAAGTGATTTGAGGCAATTGCTCGATGCTCCCTACTTAAAACTGTGGATTACTGAGTATAAGCATGGGCACTTCAGTGAGGTGGTCGGTGTATTGCTTTGCTGTGACGAGGGTGGATTTAATGAGGACGATAAATGTGTTCATTTAATTACTTCGGGTCAGCGTCGCCCACGAGGCAATTTGTTATCCCAATTATTGTCTCAACGTTCAGGTCAAACAATGTGGTGTCAGTATCGTTCGTTAAGAGTGATGCGTATCGCCATTGAGGAACCGCACCGAAGGAGCGGCTTGGCCTCAGACTTGATTAGCACTATGGAAACTTATCTTACAGATAATCATTACCATTATTGGGGGACGAGTTTTGGCTACCATAAAGATTTACTTAGTTTCTGGAATCGATTTAATATTTATGTGGTCAATCTTGGTTTGCATCGAGACAAAGCCAGTGGCTTGCACAGCATGCAGCTCATTAAACCCGTGTTAAGCCTTCTTGTTGAACCCAGTAAACAGGCGTTTCGACATTTTGTTGCTGACTTAATGGAATATAAAAAGAGTTATCTAACCGATTTATGCCGGCTGGACATAGCGCTTTTAGTTGGTTCATGCGCTCACAATTATCAGCCACAAAATTACGCTAATCGACAACATGACACAGAGCAATTGAATCGTTTTTTATTGGATCAAATTACGTTTGATCAGGTTTACCCAGCTTTAAAAAGAATTCGATCCGCATCAAACAATACGTCTTTACACACAGATGAGAACGATTTTTATTTAACTGATACTGCAGTGCTGACGTCTTTTACTGTAGACAATGCACCCCAATGGCGAATGATAGCAGAGCACTTTTGTCTTTCTGGTCGAAGAGAAGTCATACAAGCCATAAAAACCGAATTAATCCTGCAAACTCGATCAAAATAGCAATTATATTACGCTCAGATTAAGGTATAATATTGCCACAGTAAGGCTAAAACAATTTTTAAAGTTTTCGTCAAGCCATCCACAATTATTCGTTTAATTGATAGTCCTCATGAATTAAAAAAATAGCATAATTTTCATTTTTTATTTGATGAGACAACCGCCATTCTACCTTTTTAGGAGTCACCTGTGTTAGAAGCTTACCGCGAACATGTTGCTGAGAGAGCCGCTGAAGGCATACCACCTAAGCCATTAAATGCTGAGCAAGTTGCTGGTTTGATCGAGTTATTAGATAATCCTCCAGTCGGTGAAGCGGCTTATCTTTTAGATTTACTGACTAATCGTGTGCCTCCAGGGGTCGATGAAGCTGCTTACGTTAAGGCTGGTTTTTTATCGGCATTAGCTAAAAGTGAAACCACTAATGATTTGATCGATGCGCCTCATGCGGTTCGATTACTTGGCAATATGTTAGGTGGTTATAACATTGAGACACTCGTTTCTTTGCTTGATGATGACGCGCTAGCGGAGCTAGCTGCCGAGCAGTTAAAGCTAACATTGTTAATGTTCGATGCCTTTTTTGATGTTGTAGAAAAATCTAAGTTGGGCAATAAGTTCGCACGTTCAGTATTGGAATCGTGGGCTAATGCCGAATGGTTTACATCGCGAGACGCGGTGCCTGAGTCGACGAAGCTTGTGGTCTTTAAGGTCACTGGCGAGACCAATACAGATGATCTTTCACCGGCGCCAGATGCTTGGAGCCGACCTGATATTCCTTTACATGCTTTAGCCATGTTTAAGATAGCCCGTGACGGAATTAACCCTGACCAGCCGGGTGATATTGGTCCAATCAATCAAATCAAAGCTCTGCAAGAAAAAGGTTTGCCTATTGCCTTTGTGGGTGATGTTGTTGGCACCGGTTCATCACGTAAGTCGGGTACTAACTCCGTCCTTTGGTATTTTGGAGACGACATGCCGGGCGTGCCGAATAAGCGAAGCGGTGGTGTTTGTATTGGCGGTAAGGTTGCACCTATCTTTTTTAATACCATGGAAGATTCTGGGGCATTAGTTTTTGAAGCGCCGGTTGAGAAGTTAACCATGGGGGATGTTATAGAAGTGCGTCCCTATGACGGTAAAATACTGAGTGAAGATGGCGAAGTTCTTAGTGAATACGCGTTTAAGTCTGACGTGTTACTTGATGAGGTTCGTGCGGGCGGCCGTATTAATCTTATCATAGGCAGAGGTTTAACTGCGCGAGCACGTGAAGCCCTCGAGTTACCGGTCAGCGATATTTTTCGTTTACCAGTAGAGCCCGAGGCTTCTACTGCGGGTTTTACTTTGGCGCAAAAAATGGTTGGTCGTGCCTGTGGTTTACCCGAAGGGCAGGGTGTTCGACCAGGGGCTTACTGTGAACCTAAAATGACTACCGTTGGCTCTCAAGATACCACGGGGCCTATGACGCGAGACGAGCTTCAAGATTTAGCTTGTTTAGGGTTCTCGTCAGATTTAGTAATGCAATCGTTTTGCCACACTGCTGCTTATCCTAAGCCTGTTGATATTGAAACACAGCATTCGCTTCCTGATTTTATTATGACCCGTGGTGGTGTCTCACTAAAGCCCAAAGACGGTATCATTCATAGCTGGCTAAACCGTATGTTACTGCCTGATACGGTAGGAACAGGTGGTGACTCCCACACGCGATTTCCAATGGGTATTTCTTTTCCTGCAGGGTCTGGGTTGGTCGCGTTTGCTGCGGCCACAGGTGTGATGCCGCTCGACATGCCTGAATCAATCTTAGTTCGATTTACAGGAACAATGCAGCCAGGTGTTACCTTGCGAGATTTAGTTCACGCGATACCGTTATACGGTATTAAGCAAGGCTTGTTAACCGTTGAGAAAAAAGGCAAAAAAAATGCGTTTTCTGGTCGAATTTTAGAAATTGAAGGTTTGACGGATTTAACCGTTGAGCAAGCCTTTGAGTTATCAGACGCCTCGGCTGAACGTTCAGCGGCAGGCTGTACTATTAAATTACCGATCGACACTATTAGTGAATATCTTCGTTCTAACATCACTATGTTACGTTGGATGGTCAGTGATAACTACGGAGATAATCGGACATTAGAACGACGTGCGCAGAAAATGGAAGAATGGTTAGCGAATCCTGAATTACTTGAAGCCGATACTGATGCAGAGTACACAGAAATTTTAGAAATTAATATGGATGAAATTGTTGAGCCTATTATTTGCGCGCCTAATGATCCCGATGATGCACGTACTTTGTCTGATGTGTCTGGTGACAGTGTGGACGAGGTTTTCATTGGTTCTTGCATGACAAACATAGGCCATTTTAGAGCCGCTGGCGAAATGCTAAAGCAGCATGAAGGAAACTTATCGACGCGTATGTGGATTGTCCCTCCAACGCGTATGGATGAGACTCAATTGATTGAAGAGGGCTATTACAGTACCTTCGGAAGAGTCGGTGCTAGAACAGAAATTCCAGGTTGTTCATTATGCATGGGAAACCAGGCCCGAGTTGAAGATGGTGCCACAGTATTATCTACATCAACTAGAAATTTCCCTAACCGTTTGGGTAATGGGGCTAATGTGTATTTAGCCTCTGCGGAACTTGCCTCGGTAGGTGCTATTTTAGGTAAATTGCCGACCCGTGAAGAATACATGTCTTATGCAAAAAAAATCGACACCATGTCAGATAGCATTTTTCGATATTTAAGTTTTGATAAAATGAAGCGTTTTCAAGACGGGGCTGAAGAAGGTAAAAGAATCGCTTTAGTTGAAATTAAAGACGTCGGTAGTGTGTAGTTTGTCGGCTCTTTAAAAAAAAGCTGCGATTGCAGCTTTTTTTTTATCATTAATTAACTTCTTAGCTAGTTTTTCCTTTAACCTGCATTCTTGATTCCTGTTCTACCATCATTATCAGGCAGGTAAGTTTTAAACATGGTGCCTAGTTCATCATTGGTGTGCTGGGGTATTCGATAGAATGTTTTAATCGCTAGAGAACCGTCGGGTTCAAATTTAAAAGTTTCAATGCTGGGCTCCATAAACTCCTTACCATTGGAGGTAATGATATTATTCATTACCCAGCTGACCTCATTGCCTAAGATAAAGAGTGTTTCTTTAGGGATATGAAATTTCACATTGGGCTGAAATAAATCATAAGAGTCGCTACAGCAATGTTTGAAGCCAAATTTTTCAGGGGTGGCGACAGGGTCAAACATTCTGACAGCATCCGTTTTAACAACCGTATGATAATTATCAATCCAGCCTTGACGATCACCAGCTGTCCATAATTTATCGTAATTTGTTGCCCAATTCCAGAGTGCTTCTTTGCTGGGTAATGCCATAATATCTACTCCTGGATCGTTGGTTAAAGGCGGTAACGAACCTTTGCAAGGCTGTTTTGTCACAGTAAACTTAAAATCAATTATAGTGAGCCAAGTAGATAGGCTCAAGATTGATTAGATGACGGTTTTGATGGATTCACCTGTATGATTGTTCCGTTGAGTCGAGAGCGTTAAGTATTTATGTTATTTGTTGATCATGTTATTTTAGAGAGATTCCACTATGTTTTTTGTTATTAAAAGATATTTAAATCAATTACTTAGGTTGATTACTTGCAGTATTTTGGTGTTTACTTTGGGCACTGTTTTGTTATCACCTTTGAGCCATGCTGATGTGACTGAAAATATTGATATTCCGTACACCGAGTTTGAGCTTGATAATGGGTTAACTCTGTTGGTTCATGAGGACAACAAGGCGCCTATTGTAACTGTTAATATTTGGTATCACGTGGGATCCAAGGATGAGCGGCCTGGGATTACAGGCTTCGCCCATCTGTTTGAGCATTTAATGTTCAACGGCTCTGAGAATTATGACGGAGAATGGTTTTTGCCTTTGCAAGAAGCCGGTGGTACGGACCTTAATGGAACGACGTGGTTTGATCGGACTAATTACTTCCAAAATGTGCCTGCTCCCGCTCTTGATATGGTGCTTTGGATGGAGTCCGATCGCATGGGCCATTTTATCAATGCGGTTACGCAAGAACGCTTAGATGAGCAACGCGACGTTGTTAAAAACGAAAAACGTCAAAGCGATAATCGACCGTATGGCAAGGCGCAATACGTACAGTTAGCTGCAATGTTTCCAGCCGGGCATCCATATTCGTGGAGTACTATTGGTTCGATGGAGGATCTTGAAGCCGCATCCTTGGACGACGTAAAAGATTGGTTTGCTCGCTTTTACGGTGCCGCAAATGCGACATTAGTCATTGCGGGTGACGTTGATCCTGAGCAGGCTTTTGTTAAAGTAAAGCATTATTTTGGTGATATTGCTTCGGGCCCATCACAAAATAAGCAAGAGCGGTGGATCGCCAAACGGCATGAGACGCGGCGCGAAATTCTGTTTGACGACGTTCCACAAACGCGTTTAACAAGAGCTTGGAATACGCCGCCATTTGGCGATCACGATCATTTGGCGTTGCAAGTTGTTGCAAGTGTTTTGGCTCAGGGTAAAAATTCTCGCTTGTATCAGCGACTGGTTTACCAGGAGCAGTTAGCAACCTCAGTGGTAGCCTCTCAGCAAGGTTTTGAAATAGCCGGTATGTTTGAGCTTGAAGTTTATCTTAAGCCAAATGCTGACATTGCACGGGTTGAAAGTATTTTAACTGAAGAAGTCGAGTTACTAATCAAGAAAGGTGTCAGTCGAAAAGAGTTGCAGCGCGTCAAGACCACTGTTATGGCCAGCCAAATAAGAAGCTTAGAAAAAATTGGAGGCTTTAGCGGAAAGGCGCAAACACTAGCTCGCTATCACACTTATCTTGGCGAAGCCAAACTTTTTAAGCGAGATCTATCACGATTAAACTCAATGACGCGTCGTCAACTAAAGGCCGCTGCAGAGCGCTGGCTGAGTAACGGCGATTATAATTTAGTAATCAAGCCTCAAAAATCTTATCAGGTTGCTGAACATGGTGCTGATCGATCAAGCTTGCCTAGTCCTGGTGCTGTTCCAGTGTTGAATTTACCTGAGCCAGAAGAGTTTTTTTTATCGAACGGTCTTCGAGTGTTATTCACGCAGCGAAGTGCTGTTCCGGTGACTGAGATTTTAATGCAATTTGGCAGTGGCTACGCTGCTGACCCTTCTAATCAGTTGGGTATAGCCTCAGTGACTGCTGCAATGTTAGACGAAGGTGCTGCCAATATGTCAGCGCTTGATATTGCCGATAAACTTGAAATGTTAGGAGCCGGGATTAGCGTTAGCGCTTCATTAGACTCGTCCACTGTTTCGCTGTCGGCCCTAGATGATAATTTTGAAGCATCCTTGGCATTATTTAGTAATGTCATTCGACAACCAGATTTCCCTGAAGATGAGCTCAAGCGCGTAAAAAGCAATTGGTTGGACAAAATCGTTCAAGAGCAAGCGTCACCTTTTTCAATTGCTTTACGACGACTCCCGCCCTTACTTTATGGAGAAGATCATGTTTATGGCATCCCATTTACAGGTTCGGGCTACAAGGATACTGTCAGCTCTATTGAGCGGAATCACTTAATTGACTTTCATCAAGCTAACTACGGGGTTGATAATGCAACGTTGATGATTGTTGGCGGCTTGCCAAGGACGACCATCGAACCATTGCTAGAAAAGTATTTTAATAGTTGGTCCGTAGTTGATGTTGCGTTGCATGATGAACTTAATCAAAAGTCTGAAATGTTTTCTAAAACGGAAAGAAAATCTGCAACAGTTGTTGCTCCCGATCAGGCGATTATTTATCTTATAGATAAACCCAATGCATCGCAGTCTTTGATACTTGGTGGTCAACTACTGCCGCCAACAGGGGCGGAGGATGCTCATATCATTAACATGGCAAGTAAGATATTAGGCGGTTCGTTTAATTCGCGAATTAATATGAATTTACGCGAAGATAAAGGATGGGCCTACGGCGCTAGAACGATTGCAGCTGACGCTTTGTCACAGCGTCCATTATTATATTATGCACCGGTTCAGGCCGATAAGACGACTGAATCTTTACAGGAGCTTATTCGAGAAGCTAACGCATTTATTTCTGATCATCCGCCGACTGTTGAAGAGCTAAATCGTTTTAAAGCCTCGTTTGTTCGAAGTTTGCCCGGTAAGTTTGAAACCAATCGTTCTGTGCTGGGTGCACTTTCGGGTATGGTCGAGTTTGAACGACCGTTGAATCATATTGAGCAACAGCAGCGCTTAATCGGAGATCTAACGGTGAGCGATTTGTTGCCGTCAATTGCCCAGCATATAAATCCGGCATCAATGGTTTGGCTTATTGTTGGAGATTTAAGTCAAGTGCAGTCTTCGCTCGAGCAAGCTGATATTGCGCCTATTATTATTCTTTCACATTAATGTTTTCAGATTCGTAATAATAAAGCTTTAATAGAGTATTTATACTCTTTTTTATTACTACTATAACACTGCAATTTTTAGCCGTGAATAATTGAGATATTGCTACTATGACTAATACTGTACTGAATGCCCCGCCGTTCCTTGCGCAATTAATTGTTGAGGGTTTAAATCGCTATGATGACCGCCCTTGTATGTACTTGGGTGATACAATCGCGACGTATCGAGATGTTCGCTTGCGCACGAGTCAGTTTACTCAGGCACTACAATCTAAAGGTGTTATGTCGGGTATGCGAGTTGCGGTTATTTCTGGTAACCGCCCCGAAGTTTTATATAACATTGCGGCTATGCAGCTAGCGGGATGTTGTGGCACATCATTGCATCCGTTAGGGTCGCTAGATGACCATGCTTATGTGATGAATGATGCAGGTATCGAAGCCTTAATTTTTGATGGCAGTGTATTTGGTCAGCGCGCACAAGAGCTTAAAGATAAAGTTCCTTCATTGAAGCATTTGCTGTCTTTTGGCGAAACGCCTGTTGGTGACGACTATTCAGCCTTAGCTGATGCCTTTGAGCCATCGCCACTCATTGTTCCTGATGCTGACCCAGAAGCCATTAGCAGTATTATCTACACGGGCGGCACCACAGGCAAGCCTAAGGGTGTCATGCAGCCGTATCGTTCCTCTGCGTACATGACCATGATTCAAATGCTTGAATGGCAGTTTCCTGAAGAATTAAGGATGTTGATTGCCACACCGCTTTCACATGCAGGTGCGGCATTTTTTGTTCCGGTATTGCAGAAGGGCGGTTGCATTTTTGTCGCTCAGGGTTTTGATCCCAGTGTTATCTTCAAAATGATTGAAGAGCATAAAATTACCGCGACAATGTTAGTGCCGGTTATGATTTATATGTTGTTAGATTCCCCCGCGGCTCAAAGCGCAGACATATCAAGTTTAGAAACCATATTTTACGGGGCTTCTCCAATGTCACCTGCGCGTTTAAAAGAAGGTATTGAGCGTTGGGGCCAAATATTCTACCAATTTTATGGTCAGTCAGAGTCCCCCATGGTGTTAGTTAACATGCGCAAGGAAGATCATGATTTGTCTAAGCCTGAACGACTTAGCTCATGTGGACGTCCTACCAGTTGGTTAAATGTCGCGTTACTTGACAGTGATAATCAGCCAGTAACGCAAGGCGAAAAAGGTGAGATCTGCGTTCGTGGCCCCATTAACATGCTTGGTTATCTTGGCTTGCCTGAGCAAACAGCCGAAACCTTAGATGGCGATTGGTTGCATACCGGTGATGTCGGGCGTATGGACGATGAAGGTTTCCTTTATATTGTTGATCGCACTAAAGATATGATTGTCACTGGTGGCTTTAATGTTTTTCCTCGAGAGATTGAAGATGTTGTTTCAGCGAATGGCTCGGTCGCTCAAGTCGCCGTTGTTGGTGTGCCAAGCGAGCAATGGGGCGAAGAGGTAAAAGCGGTTGTTGTGCTTCGTCCTGGGGTCGAATCTTCTGAGGAGCTAACCAAAGCGATTATGGCTGAAGTTAAAGCGGCCAAGGGCTCTGTGCATACCCCTAAGTCGATTGACTACGTTGATGCAATACCCCTAACAGCGGTAGGCAAGCCCGACAAAAAGGTGATTCGAGCCCAGTACTGGCAAGGTCATTCTCGAGCGGTTTAATTTTGATCGTGTTATATCAAGCTTTTGACGTTGGCATATTTATTGGTGCATAAGACTTCTGCTACAGTTTATAGATCATAATCGCATCGGTTTTATAAACAACGATGGATAAGTTGGCGTAAAATGTCACGTATTGATCGAGTATAGGTCATTGCTCTGAGATTGACTGTGAATAGGTTCTGGCATACTCAAGCGCCCAAGACCGTGGCATTTTACGGTTTTTTTGACAAAATGGCGCAAATGCCTAAATTGTTGGCATCGATTCTCAAGCCACTGATTTTTTCGAGACTTATCATTATTTCAGTAAACTCATCGGCTTAATACACACATCCAATGTATTTAAATGTGAGCAATGATCGCGTATTGGGCTGAGTTCCTTTGATGAATAATCGTAAGATAACGTCGCCTAGATGCAATTAGCTGCATTGCCACAGTGTGCGAATAAAGCCATCAATAAAAAAAGGTTCCTCAATGACACTTATTAAGCCTCGCTCCGCTGCTCTCGCCCTGTCACGCGCATTGGTCAGTGTCAGCGCACACGCGCAAGACCTCACCATCAGCTCGGGTGAGACATATACTAACCAAAACACGATGGACGTTTACGGCACGCTGACCAACAACGACAGGCTGTTCAATAACTACGGCGACTTGCTGACCAAATCGGGTGTAACGTGTATTCAGCATTAAGGCATGACTTTATGCGTATAAGCGTAAGTATTGCAATTCAAAAAAAGCACGACTGAGTTCAATACGAACAACGTAACATCGACGTTCAATCATCCAATCGATATGCATGCTTTTATGGTCATAACCGCGGATAAATTTAAACCTGCATTGATGCTATCCAATGATGCGTTCACTCAAGCGTTAGATGTTATTAGTATGGGGAATTTTTTTTCTGCATGTAAAAAAGAGGCAAGATAAAACTTGGGCTCAATGAAGCATGCTTGATTATGTTGATGCCGACGGATCAACGTTGATATTTTTTAAATGCTGTTAATTTTTCAAGAATCAAGATCAGAATGACCTGTTATTATAAATTTGCACGCTCACTCACCGTACCGTTTATTTTCATCGTGGTGGAGCTCGATCTAATAAGGGAAACGGCCAATCAAAACGAAACATTATTGAGCTATATAATGGAAAAAAATGGAAGTTCATGCCTATAATCAATAACAACAGAGAAGCTCAGGTCTATATTGAATGCCATCACGAATGCCAAGACGAATACCAACATGAATACCAACAT
>DDED01000190.1:0-4033 GCA_002336035.1 Cellvibrionales bacterium UBA1963 | reverse complement strand
ACCAACATGAATACCAACATGAATGCCACCAAGCAAGATGCCCAACTTTTTTCTTGATAAGCTTGCGCCTCAAGACATGAAAAAAATGATCCGCCCTTGAGCAAAAATTTTACCTTTGGCGGACTCAATATTAACGTTTAGTATTACTTTTTTTTAAATCTTATGATTCACTCTATGGAGTACCTGCAATGCCGGCTTATAAAGCACCCTTGAAAGAAATTGATTTCGTAACCAATGAGTTATTCAATTTCGATAAACATTACCAGTCCTTGGGTTTAGGTGATTCAGTTAATGCAGAAACACGAGAGGCAATTTTAAATGAGGCCGCTAAGTTTAGCGAGCAAGTTCTTGCACCTCTGCATCAAAGTGGCGATGATGAAGGTTGCCATTGGACGCCAGAAGGCGTTTCGACACCTAAGGGCTTTGCTGACGCTTATGCAGAATATGTGGAGGGCGGCTGGCCAGGATTAAGTATGCCTGAAGCATTAGGCGGTCAAAATCTTCCTCATTCACTCAATATTGCCGTCGGAGAAATGATGGGCCAAGCAAACCATGCATGGGCCATGATCATGGCTTTATCATCGGGTGCAAGGCAAACATTAATCGCTCATGGTAACGATTTTCAAAAAGAACATTATCTGCAGAAACTGGCTACCGGCACATGGACTGGAACTATGTGTCTAACCGAACCTCAGTGCGGCAGTGACTTAAGTTTTTTAAAGACACGAGCAGAAGATAATGGCGACGGTACTTACTCGATTACGGGCACCAAGATATTTATTTCGGGCGGTGAGCACGATTATACAGAAAACATTATTCATATTGTTTTAGCCAAGTTGCCTGGCGCTCCAGACGGAACAAAGGGCATCACTTTATTTTTAGTGCCAAAACTCTTGCACGGTGCTGATGGTTCAGACGGAGGAGCATTAACACGTAATGCTTTAAGTTGCGGCTCGATAGAAAACAAAATGGGGATTCATGCTAATCCAACTTGCGTTATGAACTTTGATGGCGCGACTGGGTACATGATTGGCGAGCCAAACAGAGGTTTAAATTGCATGTTCACCTTTATGAACTCGGCACGCCTAGACACCTCATTGCAGGGGCTTACGCATTCTGAATTGGCTTTGCAAGGAGCATTAACCTATGCCGTTGAGCGAGAGGCAGGGCGATCGCTAAGGGGCCCACAAGAACCTTCTCGCCCAGCTGATTCATTGATGGTTCACCCCGATGTTCGCCGAATGCTTTTAACGATTAAATGTTTTTCTGAGGGCGCCAGGGCCTTTATTTATTATTTAGCGCAGGTGTCTGACTTAGAGAAATCAGGTGACGAATTGTCAGCGCGGCTAATGGGATTTCTTACTCCTATTTGCAAAGGATTTTTAACGGAGTGCGGTGTCGAAGCAGCCAATCTCGGTGTTCAAATTTACGGAGGTCATGGTTATATTAAAGAGTGGGGCATGGAGCAAAATGTTCGTGATGCGAGGATCTCTACTTTGTATGAAGGAACAACTGGCGTTCAGTCGATGGATTTATTAGGTCGAAAAGTACTGATTGATGGCGGTCGAACATTTGAAGATTTCATTGAGATTATTCGTGCGAACTATGTCGAAATTGATGCTGAATTTTTACCTGTGCTTATATCCCAAGTCGACCAATGGGAAGCTCTTACTCACAGGATTATGCAAAATGCCGGCCTTAATATTGATGAACTCGGAGCAAGCGCTTTCGATTATTTAATGTACTCAGGTTACACAGTCCTAACATGGTTTTGGGCTAGAATGGCCTCAGTGGCAAAACAACAATTAATTGACAACAACAGTGCATTTTATCGTGTCAAGGTAGAAACGGCTAATTTTTATTTTAAAAAGATTTTGCCGCGTTCGCAGGCTTTGAGAATTCAAATTGAAAATGGTTCAGAGGCGGTAATGTCAGGCGATATTGAAGACTTTAAATCGTTGATCGCTTAGCAACAATTAGTCAGCTGATCTACTTTATGAGCACTCAGAAAGACATTATCTGAGTCTCAAAATCAAAGGACAATAATATGGTAGCACCTATATTAAACCAGCGAGATCTTGATTTTTTACTCTATGAGGTCTTTGATGCTGAGTCACTTACTCAGCGTTCTCGTTATGCTGAGCATAGTCGTGAAACCTACGACGCAGCCATAAGCACTGCGAGAGCCGTTGCAGAAAAATATTTTTTACCCATTCGCGCTAAAGCTGATGCAAATCAGCCTACCTTTGAGCAGGGTAAAATAAAAATGATGCCTGAAATCAAGACGGCTGTTGATGCAGTGGTTAAATCGGGTCTAGGGTCGGCAAGGGCGGATTTTGAATTGGGCGGCATGCAATTGCCAGGTATAGTGACCAGCTGTGTTGAGGCTTGGCTTACAGCTGCTGGCAGCACGTTACTTGGCTATATTTCGCTTAGTGCTGCGAATGCGAATCTTATTGACGCTTATGGGTCAGAAGATCAAAAGAAAAAGTGGGTGTTACCTATTCGACGAGGAAAGTTCGCTGGTACGATGGCGATGAGTGAGCCGAATGCAGGTTCAGGGTTAGCTGACTTAACCAGTAGTGCTGAAAAGCAAAGTGATGGCAGTTATCATATTGTTGGAAATAAGATTTGGATTTCTGGCGGTGACCATGAGCTCAACGAAAATATCGTTCATTTAGTGCTTGCGCGGGTAAAAGGCGCACCTCTTGGTATTAAAGGTATCTCGCTGTTTATTGTGCCAAAGTTTTTAGTTAATGAGGATGGTACTTTAGGTGAGCGTAATGATGTTGCGTTAGCCGGCCTATTTCATAAGATGGGTGGCCGAGGTCACACCTCAACTGCGCTAAACTTTGGGGAGCAAGGCGGCGCTGAAGGTTATTTAGTTGGTGAAGAAAATAAGGGCTTAATGTACATGTTTCACATGATGAATGAAGCTCGCATCATGGTGGGTTTTTCAGGTGCAGTTAATGCGTTAGCGGGTTATCAATATTCTTTAGATTATGCAAAGGATCGTCCTCAAGGGCGCCTGCCATCGTGCAAAGACCCTCTTACTCCGCCAGTAAAAATCATTGAGCATGCTGATGTCAAACGGATGCTGTTAGCGCAAAAATCTTACGCTGAAGCTGGATTTGCACTGTGTATGTTTGGTACTCAATTAGCTGACGATATTAATACAGCGGTAAGTGAGCAACGTCGTCAATATGCAGCCTTACTGTTAGATACGTTGATTCCAATCATAAAAACATGGCCATCTGAGTATGGTTGTAAAGCAAATTCAATGGCTATTCAAGTGCTAGGTGGTGCTGGCTATGTAAATGAACATCCAGTTGAAATGTTTTACCGCAATAACCGATTAAACCCGATTCATGAAGGAACTACCGGTATACAGTCTTTAGATTTATTAGGCAGAAAAGTGGTTATACAGCAAGGTGCTGGTTTGACCGCTGTTGTTGCTGAAATCAAATTGACGATTGATTTAGCCGCTAATAGCAATCGACTGAATGATTTCTCTATACAGCTAGAGCAAGCCGTCGAGGTTTTATTAGCAACAACTGATCACTTAACAAAAGGTATGCTTGAAAAAGATATCGATCTTGCCTTAGCTAATTCAGTCAAATATTTAGACTTATTTGGTAATACAGTGATTGCATGGATCTGGCTCAAATTAGGAGTAGCAGCAGACGATGGCTTAGCAAATACTGCGCACCAATCAGAGCAACATTTTTATCGTGGTAAACTTCAAGCCATGCAATACTTCTATCGATTTGAATTGCCTGAGATTTATCCTTGGGCAGAATTATTAAGCTGTTTAGACGCGACGACAAATGAGATGCGGCCTGAATGGTTTTAAGTGATGTGTTTTACGGTGCTTTAATCTGCGCCTTTCTGGCAGAAACTTTAGCCATTACGTTATGAATATAAGAGGTGAAATGAATGGCCATTGAATTTAACGATCAAGTAGCCATTGTTACTGGCGCAGGTAATGGCTTGGGTCGATCGCATGCCTTGTCGCTTGCTGCGCGTGGCGCCA
>DDED01000157.1 GCA_002336035.1 Cellvibrionales bacterium UBA1963 | reverse complement strand
TGATGGTGAAACACCGTTGGCCACCTCTACCGTTAGAACGCATTATAAAGGCACACTTATTAATGGCGATGAGTTTGACAGCTCTTACAGTCGTGGTGAACCAACTGAATTTCCCGTCAACGGTGTTATAGCCGGCTGGACAGAAGCGTTGCAATTAATGACTGTTGGATCAAAGTGGAAACTGTTCATTCCCTACCAGCTCGCTTATGGCGAACAAGGTGCAGGTGGCGCAATAGGCCCCTATCAAGCGCTAGTGTTTGAATTAGAGCTATTGGCTATTATCTAGCACACTTATGGTTAGACCTGTTGAGGGTTTAACCCAATCTTCGCTTTGCTCGATCTTTTTTCTGGGCAAAGCGAACTAAAGATAAACTTTATATGTTTGATTTTATACAACCGTTTATAACTAGAGTAGACGACTGTACAGTCCGTGTCAGCGCTCAGCAAGGTTGCGATTTCGCTAAACAAATTGCGGGTGACTTCAACCCTATTCACGACCATGATTCAAAACGTTTTTGCGTTCCCGGCGACCTTTTATTTGTCGAATCGGTGCGAAGATTGGGATTGTATCAATCTATGCACTTCGATTTCCTAGATATGTTATCGGCTGATGTGAATGTTGTTGTCCCGTCACAGAAAAATGTCGGCCAGCATTCTTTAACTAACACACAGGGTAAACCTCTGGTTGGCATTGATATAAAAGGTAAACCTTTTAACAATCAACAGTTAGCCGCCCAATTCGCTCAAGATTACGTTAAATTTTCAGCGAAAAGTTTCCCTGACATTTTAGCTCCGCTAATGAAGCAGCATAAGGTGATGATCAACCCATTAAGGCCATTAATTATTTATAAATCCATGTCATTTCATATTGATGATCCGACAGCAACAAGCATTCAATTGAAACTTGACACCCATGAGCTTGAAGTTCTCGGAAAGCGTGGCTACGCTCGATTTCGTTTTAACTTAAGTTCAGCAGGGAAAAACATTGGGCATGGCGAGAAAAAATTAATCTTGAGCGGCTTAAGAGAGTATCAAGAAGAAAGTATGAACGCGTTAACGGCCACATATCTAGCGAAAAAGAACCAATATATTTTAAATATAGCCTAGCGTGGTTGGTTTATTAGTAGTAAACATCAGAATAGCGATTGATGCCTGATGCGCCAAAATGTGGATTAATGGCCATATTATAATACCACCCCTGAAAGCGAGTTGAAGACTCGGTGTCACGGGTGGGCTGGTCACCCTGGGAATAACTGGCAAGCATGATGGCTACCTGCATCCCAATAAGAAGCTTTTTATCGTGCTTAACAATGACCACTGCAGCACCAGAATCCCCTGAGCGGGTATCGATAGTATTAGGGATTTGACCTGTATTTAGAATAATGCCACGCAGTGGATGATGATAAATAGGCTTACCCAAAGACATGACTCTTTGGGCACCAAAATCATCAAAGTCAATACTGTGGGAAATCATCTGTAAATCGGTTGATGCTTCGGTATATCCAGCGTCGAGGTTACAACTTATTTGCTCCGTCTCAGCCCCCATCAAGGCAAGAAATTGCTCATTAGCTGTGAGCTTTCCTTCGGGCCTAATATGCGTGTCCAGACTCGCTCGCCACCAGACCAAAGGCTTATTGACGATTGATTCAGGTACTGGCTTATCGAGAAACACCATGCAACTATCTGAACGTAAATCCTGATTAGAATGGCCGAAGGTAGATTGGCATGCGATTTTCTTAGGGCTAAAAAACGCCTCAGGATGACGGATATCTTGCCCCATATAAACACAATAGTTTTTTAAGGGAGCCATCAAGCGCGACGATTTACTCGTAGTCACAAGCGCATCATCATTATCAATTGCGGTTAAGAAGCAATGCGCTGGCATTTCGACAACGTTACTACCGAAAGCCTTAGAACGATCAGTGTAAATAGCTTGGCAATGACTGCTTACCACACGCTGAGTTGTCGTTTCTAAAAAGCTAGAAATTACTTTAAAGACTTGCGGGGTAGCCACCGCACTATCATCAGGATAAGTTAACTGGCCTTCATTCGGGGTAAACCGAGCTGCCTTTTTGGATTCACTGGCCGCACGGGATGACGTTAGATGCCCCACTAAAGTGTTACAATTAACGTGGAAATTCTTCGGCGCTGAATCTTTTAGGTACTCGACTGAACGATCGCTATCAATGAAAACCACAACAAAAAGCATGAAAAAAATACCTGCTTTTAATGGGGTAATAGGCAATAATAAAGACAATAAATAATGCATAGCTGTTATATCAAAACATAAATTGACGAGATGAAGATGACGTCTAAAAAGGGTCTATTATCCAGCAATAGGCACAAGACACAAGTTCTCAATTAACAGCCTATCACCTATAAACAGATAGAATGGCGTTTATCATTTACGTTCAATGGTTGAAATTACTAAAACAGTCCTTAAGCATTTAAATACTTATTCATAATTAGAAACATAGAATCAAGGCTGTTCACTGATCTTTCAGACGCATCAAATCTAAGAATAAAACGAAATTAACCATATTTAAGTAAAAATAAAGCCACATTCATATGGTAATTAACAATTGTGATTTGATGTATACGGGGACATTAATATGAACAGCAACACCGGGACTGCTCATTCAATAGATGACAGTGCATTGGAAGTAGAGCAATTACAGGGAATCCGCGATTGGGACCTCGCCTGCTTTCGTGGCCGTCACGCTTATGAAAATATGGGCGAGATTCCAGCGCTTTTCCAGCGCTATGAAGACGTCAGTGGTTGCAAAGTTGACCTTGCAGTTGTCGCTTAACACACAGTGGCTTTTTTACAACTGTCAGGCATTGGTGCTACCTTTTTTATGCAACCGAATGCTCATGGTGGCAATTGGTTTAAAGGCGCTTGACTATTCTCGATGTTAATTGCAGGGACTGACCCTAAAAGTAATAACCCATTGTTCCAAAAGCTCTACTCCATTTTAAGTTCAGAATGATGAAGATGTACCCTGATCATCACAGTAAATAGCCTTATAAAGATAACCTTGGCTTAGTATCTACTGACTCAATAACAGTGATTAATTGGCCGTAAAGTCACAACGACACAATGTCCTCAAGCGATAGGCCATCAAAAGGCCAAGTCTTGTTTTTAATAGCCAAGACGTCGCCGGTAAAACCAAAGAAAATGATATTACGCTCAAGAAGAGTGTTGAGCATATCGGTAGAGTCGGCGGCTAAACTTTCGCTCATTATTTTCAAATACGTAATACTGCAGTGGCTGATGCTGACCAAGATTCTAACGACCCTTTAAATGGTGACCAAACTGAGTTAAGCATTTTAGACGCGTTAGGTATGAATAAGATAAGTCCAAGCGATGGGCTGATTAGCGCTTGGTCCGTCAGTGCTGGGATTAAGTGCAATTAAATTAAAAAGTAAGCGAGATTCTTTTTGCTTTGCGAATAAAAAAACGGCCTATTCTGGCACCTGTGTTAAAGGAACTTGCGCACCCACTCCTCACTGCGCTCCCAAAGGTCTTTAGCTACATCAGCATTACGTGCTTCAGGAGTACATTTTGCAGGTTGGCAATGGGAAAAGAATCCTGCAGCTACGTCTTCGGCTGGTTGGTGCACTGCACATAACACGGACGTTGCTGCGCCCTGTTTGGCGTTCTTTGTAAACGGACTCATCAGCTTGAACGCAAATTTCATAAAACCTGATTCTCGACCGAAATCCGTTGTCACCATATTGCCAGGGTGAGCGGAGCAAGCCGTCAAACCGCGTCCGCCATAGCGGTTTTGTAATTCCAAAGCCATCAGTATATTGCACAGCTTTGCCTGACCATACGCACCCATCACCGAATAATCGGATTCTTTATAAGGCAAGTTCGTGAAGTCGAGGGTCTTGGGACTCTGGTGCGCAATACTAGACACCATCACAACACGAGGGGTGCGGCTGGCCAGTAATTTTGGCATGAGTAACTTGACTAACAAAAAGTGTCCAATATGGCACACACCTAAGGTGCGTTCAAATCCTTGCTCGGTTTCCGCATATTCAAGCGACATAGAGCCAGCGTTGCAGATAAGTATATCAATAGGCGCATCATCGAGGGCTTCGGCAAAGGCCTTGACCGCAGGGAGTGACGCTAGGTCCAGTTGCTGGCAATACACATCAGCGTCTGAATGGGTATCACGAATGCGTTGTGACGCTGCATGACCGGTTGCAAGGCTTCGGCATGCTAATACCACGGTAGCACCGGCACTGGCTAACGCCCTTGCTGTCTCATAACCGATACCTGTATTGGCACCGGTGACAATGATCCGCTTACCGGACAAGTCAACACTTGAGAGCACATCATCGGATGTCGTAGATCGTTTGAATGTTTTGGGTAGTGCCAAAATAGACTCCATGCGTAATCGCTTTATTTTATCGTTAGCATTATAACATGGGCGCCATCACTCAGATACTGACTAACTAACAACACAGGCTCCACTTGGCAATGAGTTCAACACTGTAGTAATTGGTCTATAGTTGCGGGACTTCGCTGTGATTAAGTTAGATGAAGAGGCGTTTTGCCATCGGCAAAAATATTAGTTTAAACACGACTTTTCATAGCTCTGAGATAACAGTAAATGGCGGTGAGGGAGGGATTCGAACCCTCGGTACGTTGCCGTACACACGCTTTCCAAGCGTGCTCTTTCGGCCACTCAGACACCTCACCAAAAATGTATAAACACCCTATTGCTTAAGGCGGCAACTCTAGCGCAGATCAACGGTCGTGTAAACCAATACAAACCATTACTGTCGCCATAAACGATTGAGTACCAAAGGCGAGGAATGATTCGAACGAGTAGGGTTAATATCAATACCACCGCGGCGCGTATATTGTGCGCACACGGTAAGGTGTGTTGGTTGGCATTGATTCATCACGTCTGAATAAATCTGCTCAACACACTGCTCGTGAAAGCCATCGTGCTGCCTAAAACTCACGATATAACGCAATAGGCCTTCTCGCTGAATAGCCGACCCTGAATAACGAATGGTTAAGCTGCCCCAGTCAGGTTGATTGGTGATGGGACAGACGCTTCTTAAAAGATGTGAGCTTAGATGCTCATCCTCCACCACAAGTAAAGGCTCGTCGATCACTAACAAACGGGCATCACGCGTATAGCTACATTCGCGCACATCTAGATCATCAAGCAAAACAGCCTTGTATGGAACGTCAGTTGCGAAGTTTTTTTCAGTGCTGGGATAAACAGTAACCGCCACGCCCTGCCCTAATAAGTCAGATAAATCCCGCTGAATACATGCACTGACCTCATTAGCTGAGGCAAAGTGCTGATGATGCAAACTGTTTAGATATAATTTCAATGACTTTGATTCGACGATATAAGCCGTCGTTAAACTGACAGTGATCGTTGCACAGGCTACTTGCGGTAAACCATGGCGATTTAACCATGACAACTCAAAGCATTGCCAAGTGTCTGCTCCGTAGGTGGCTATCGACAGTGCTTCAATGGTTGAGCGATAATTTTCTCTGCCGATAGCGAGTAGCAACTGCGGATTATAGTCGTCTTGATAATCCGACGTTTTTCCTAAACTGGAATCAGCGGCATATCCTGATCGGTTTTTGTGTTTTTTATTTTTTATCTCATTATCTGACCGTGCCATACTGACCTCAAGTGCGCAGCTTTTCAGCTTTTGCCAATAAGTACAGTGAGACCGAAAAACCGATAATCACAAACACCACAAGCATGCCATAAGCTTGCCAGATATTGATGTCACTCACGCCCAAAATACCGTAGCGAAAGCCGTTCACCATATATAATATTGGATTAGCTAAAGAAATTTTCGCCCAAAAAGATGGCAGTAAGTCGATCGAATAAAATACCCCTCCAAGGTAAATCATGGGGGTTAATACAAAAGTAGGTATGATAGAGATGTCGTCAAAACTTTCCGCAAAAATGGCATTAATAAAGCCAGTTAATGAAAAAACAATGGCGGTAAGTAAAACCATACTAATAGTAATCCACCAATTATTGACGGTTAAATCAGTGAAAAATAAAGCCAGTAAAGTGACAATGCTACCCACAGCTATGCCTCTTGCCATACCCCCGACGATATAACCAAGCAATATAGTGATTTCTAATACGGGCGCGACCAGCAACTCTTCGATATTGCGTTGGAACTTGGTGCCAAAAAAAGATGATACCACGTTAGCGTATGAATTTTGTATGACCGCCATCATAATTAAGCCAGGCACGACAAACTGCATGTAGTCAAAGCCGCCCATCTGACCGATACGCGAACCAATTAATTGGCCAAAAATAAGAAAATATAGTGCAATGGTGATTGCAGGCGGCACTAGAGTCTGCACCCAAATTCGCATAAAGCGGTGAATTTCACGATAGACAATAGTTTTAAAAGCTACCCATTGACCAGTGAAATTCATACTGACACCTCATCACTCACAAAATTATAACGAGGATAATCGGCATCCAAATGTTTTGCCGGATTCTTTAATAATGAAACGAACATCTCTTCAAGACGATTGGCTTTATTGCGCAAACTTTTCACATTGAGTTGACGGGCCTCAAGCGCAGTAAATAAAGTATTTACATGCTGTTCACGGTCAATTGACACCTCAATACAATGCTCATCGACCCAATGACAGCGGAAGTTCTCAAGCGTGAAATCATTAGGCAAGCTTTCAACAACATCTAACACCAAAACTTCTTGAGATAATTTATCAAGCAAATTTTTCATGCTGCTATTAGCAACAATACTGCCTTCATCAATAATGGCAATATTGCGACAAAGACTTTCTGCCTCCTCAAGATAATGGGTAGTCAGAATAATGGTTGTGCCACTCTTATTCACCTGTTGAAGAAAGTCCCACATTGAGCGACGTAATTCAATGTCAACACCAGCGGTAGGTTCATCAAGGATTAAAAGCCTAGGCTCATGAACTAGCGCTCTGGCAATCATTAAGCGGCGCTTCATGCCGCCCGATAAAGTTCGAGAAACCACATCACGCTTATCCCACAGATCGAGTAATCGAAGATATTTCTCGGCCCTAACAAGTGATTCCTTTCGCGTAAGGCCGTAGTACCCGCCCTGCGTGACAACAATGTTCAGTACTTTTTCAAATTGATTAAAATTGAATTCTTGTGGCACGACACCGATACAACGTTTAGCTGCGGCAAAGTCATCATCAATACTATGGCCGAAGACACTGACAGTCCCCGAAGTTTTACTCACCAATGAACAAATGACACCGATAGTTGTCGACTTGCCAGCGCCATTTGGTCCTAACAAGGCAAAAAAGTCACCGGATTCGACGTGGAGATCAACCCCTTTTAAGGCAACAAAACCGTCGCTGTAGGTTTTTTTTAAGCCAGTAATGGCAAGTGCTGAGGGTGGTAGACTCGTTGACATAAGTAACTTGAACTCGGTTTTTACTTTGGCTAGCTTAGCCTGAGGTTGATAACACTAAGCAACATTGTGACATGAAAAAAAACCATTCATAGTTAAAAATGTACGCTAAAAATCGTTATTAAGCCGTTAAATCATTGGTCAAAGTCTTTTTTTAGCCCCATTAACGCCATTCGCATCTTTGAACCTCTTGGATAACCAATATACTGCGTCATAAAGCGAGTGACTTCTTCGAGCTGTGCAAAAGTCAGCTCACCTCTTTTCATTGCTGATCGAGCCTGAATTGTAAACGTCATCTCTTCACCTTGCGAGGCAATCGCGCCCAACAACAACAAACGTCGCTGCTCAATGGTCAATATGTCATTGCCCCATAATTCACTAAATAAGCTTTCTAACATAAAGTCAAAAAAGCCATCTTCGCCTTTAGCTGGTGGTTGCGGTAAATCGTTGCAATAGACCTCATTGAACATTTCGATGCCTTTTTCTCGCTTACTCATATCTCTCTCCAAGTTCGGTGTAGTTAATCTAAAGTGCCAAATAATTTATCAAACAATGGTGTGATAGAACTGTAATTACCCATATTCATATTCTGATGGTGAATGGCATGCTTTGTTGTAAGGTAATTAATGGTTTTATAAGGAAATCGATCAAGATTAAACTTAGTGTGGTTAATCGTATTGATCTGCGACCAGATAACAAAGGCAAAAGCTGCGGCCAATACATGAAGACCACCGAAAGTTAAACTAACAGTAGTAATCGATACCACATAAATCATTAATCCGATAAAGGTTTCAAATGGATGGACATAATGAGCATCAATGTGTGAGATATCCCTCGCTTGGTGATGCAAGCCATGAACACGCTTAAGCAATTTACCGTGAAATAAAAATCGGTGGGTGAAATAATAAATAAAATCGTAAACCAATAGCACACATACAATATCGGTAAAGAACCGCCACCAAGCGACTGACTCAAGCGTTAGAACTAAAGGTGCGACAATCAAAATCAATAGCAAGCTGATAAAACTACCCACCTGACCATTTTGCTTCATTATAGGAGGATACTTTGGCTTTTTTCGCTTAACGGCATCCTCGCGTCGGTTCCACTGCCGCATGGCCTCAATCGCAGGCACCTTAAATGGCAAACTGTTACTTAAGCGCATCAACACGACCACGGTCAGCATATAACTCAAGGCCACTGGCCATTGGTAACTGGCTAATATATCTAACATAGTAAAAATTTCCTCATGTTTATTATTATTGCTACTCTAGAGTACCAAACATCCAATCGTATAACGGTGAAAGCGTGGAATAATTTCCGCGCTTCATATCAATGTGATGGGTCGCATGCTTAGTGGTTATATAGTTAACAATTTTATAAGGAAAACGATCAACATTGAATTTTGTGTGGTTTATCTGGTTCACATTATTAAAAATGAACTCAGCCATAATAAACGTCAGAGCATGAAAGTCACCTAACCATAGACTTAAGCCTACGGCGCTACCCATAAACAGCGACGTGCCAATTAACGTCTCCAACGGGTGTACATATTGGCTGTCAATATAAGAAATATCTCTAGCTTGGTGATGCAAGCCATGTACTCGCTTTAAAAGCTCACCATGAAAAATAAATCGATGTGTTAAATAATATAAAAAATCATACACTAGTAAAATTAATAACGCATCACTGAAATATTTCCACCAAGGCTGGGCGTCGAGAGTAATGACAAATGGCACTAATAATAAAAAGAAAATTAGATGGGTAATCATACCCATCTTTTGGGTTTGTTTCATTATAGGTCGATATTTTGGTTTGGCTTTTTTGGGTTTATCTTCTGCACGATTCCATTGACGCATTTGCTGAACAACTGGCAATTTAAATGCAAGCCACCAAGTCAGCTTAGTCACTAACACCAGACCAATAATATGAACTAGCAGACCTTGCCAGTGATAATGTTGTACGAACCAATCAATCATGCCATGCTTACCCTGTCTTATACGTTTATTGTTCTATTTTTAGAAACCTTATTAACTCGTCAACTTGTATTGATGTAAAGTGACGTTTAACTATCTTCGCCAAATCTTCGGGAGTTGTACTTACTGTAGGTTCAGTGCTCGTGATCAATTCAGAGTCAAGCTTCAGTGAAAAATAGAGCGTTCTAAGCGCCAGTTGTAACTGTGCAAAGCTCTTAACACCAAGTATTTTACTCAATTCATTTTCAATGGAACTGATGGCTGAAATTGAATCAGCCATTAATTGCCAGCCAAGATCAGTAAAATTGAACAGGACGGTTTTCGTTGACTGCCGCGCTTCAGAGCGAGATAAATAACCTAACTTTTCTAGGTCATTAGTAATGACACTCATCGCCTGCTTACTGATGTTTTGAATGCTGGCCATAACCTGTATAGCACCGCCGTCAAGACCGATTAGTGCCAGCACTTGGCCGTGAGCCACTGTTATAGCAGTATGACCCGCTTGTTGGGTCAAGGTGAGCAATTGCTGGCTAAAATAATGGCTCAAGGCCGGCAACAAAACGCCAAGCAATTGCTCGTCAATGGCATGTGGCTTGACTTGGGATGGTGCTACCAGGTCCAAGCCATCAACCAGCGTATTAAGCTGTTTAATCAATTCATTCAGATTGTTTTCCTGCGAGGTTGCCAAGACCTTGCCATTAAGTAATTCAGCATAGTGAGTAGCAACTCTATAAATACCATTTCGGCCTTCGGACGCAAGACTCAATCCTCTGTCAGTGAGGCGCAACAAGCGTGCGCGACCGTCTCGAGGATCAGCAATCCGCTGAACATACGCTAACGCTTCTAACTGATTAATTGTTTGATTGCATACTTGCTTACTGATACCTAATTGATTGGCCAATTCGGAGGGTCGAAAGTCGAATAGCTCAACCCCGTTTTGAACAATAGACGCATGACGCCTCGCTAAAGCGGCGATTACTGGTTCAAAACTTAATCGTAATCCACTAAACCCAGCTTCTTCCGTTAACATGTTCATCAAACTAAATTGAAAATGACGTGAGACAGCAATAATATGACGAGCCATATTATTAGAATAACTGAGCCACAGTGATTTTACAGCGGATGAATCGCCGGTGTTCAGTGAGGCAATGACAGCCTCAATATCAACATGGTCACTATTTGTGCTAAACATACGGACAGATAGTAAATGCGCATTGACTGCATGTCAATACAGATTTACTATTACAGACGAGCTTAATAAAAAAAAGAGACTTATTCATGACAAAAAAATACGCAGGCTTTATTGGTCTAGGAAATATTGGCCAACCCATGGCACAGCACCTTAATGACAGCGACTATTCACTCATGGTCTTTGACCACTTCCCTGAAGCAATGAAAAGCTTGGTTGATAGCGGCGCAACGGCGGCTGGCAATGCGGCTGAAATAGCCCAACATTGTGATTATATCGGCCTTTGCGTTCGCGATGATAACGACGTTGACGCCCTCCTTTACGGCGAACAAGGTATTTTTGCTCATGCCGTTAAAGGCACGCTTATCGCCATTCATAGCACCGTCACGCGAGCAAGTTTATTTCGATGGGCGAGCGATGCAAAGGACAAGGGCCTAAGCCTTATTGATGCGCCCATGACAGGCGGAGCGAATGGTGCGGAAGCCGGCACATTGTGCTACATGGTCGGCGGCGAACAACAACAAGTTGACGCATGCCGTCCCTACCTGATGACTTCAGCTGCTAAAATCATTCATGCGGGTGATCTCGGTGCAGGCATCGCGCTTAAACTTTGCAATAATTTGATCACATACACACAATTTACGGCCATGTCAGAGGCCACTCGACTTGCCGAAGCCTGCGGCTTATCAGCAGAGGTGTTACGCGAAGTGGGTAAAGAAAACGGGGTAATCAACGAGCAAATGTACATGTTTATCAGCAATCGAAATGCCTTAGCGGCCAATGGTGACCAGGCCACTATAGACAAGTACATGGGGCCTATGGGCTTGCTCGGTGAAAAAGATCTTAACTGTGCATTAGAAACCGCTTCGCATCTTGATCTAAAAATGCCCGCTACAGAATTAATTAGAAACATGATTAACGACGTTTTCGTTGCTAAGGCTTAACAACATGAAGGCCCCATTAAGCACAGGGCCAAAATAACAAACACAATAAAACAAATGATAATTAGGAAAAATTTATGAACCCAGAAACCCGACTACTCATTGATGGTGAGCTGTGCGAAGCAACAAATGGCGCGCTTTACAACAACGTAAGCCCCGTGACTGAGGAAGTAATTGGCCAAGCCGCGGACGCCAGTCCCGAAGATATGGAACGTGCTATCGCGTCGGCGAGAAGGGCATTTGACGAGACTGATTGGTCTACAAATCATAGCTTTAGACATCAATGCTTAAGTCAGTTATACGACGGTTTACTTGCAGTGAAGGACGATTTGAAAGCCCAAATATCGGCTGAGACAGGCGCACCTTTGGGCATCTGCGGAGGCAGCGGTCCGCAGTGTGATATTCCTATCGGTTTTATCGAGCAAACTTTAAAAACATTGCCTGAATTCGAATGGAGTCGTGATGAAGGCTATGCCGAGCCGTTAGGCCAACCAACCCATCGTTTTGTTGAAAAAGAAGCTATTGGTGTCGTGGCATGCATTACGCCGTGGAATGTTCCTCTTCAAATTAATCTGGCTAAATGCATTCCAGCCTTAGCGGCCGGCTGCACCATTATACTAAAAGCCGCCCCAGATACGCCGTGGGCTGCTACGATGTTAGGCAAAGTAATAGCTGAGCATACCGATATACCAGCGGGTGTCTTCAATGTCATCACCTCTGAAGACCCGGCAACAGTAGGTGATCAGCTGATCAATGACCCTCGTGTCGACATGATTTCATTCACGGGCTCCACATCCATTGGCAAACACATTATGACAGCCGCCGCCAAAACGGTTAAAAAAGTATTTCTCGAACTCGGCGGCAAATCAGCTAATATTATTCTCGATGATGCAGATTTAGAATCTGCACTGTTTAGCGTGCTGGCTGTTTGTTTTCATGCTGGCCAAGGATGCGCTATTAATACTCGTTTGCTAATACCACGAGAGAAGCAAGCACAAACAGAAGCATTACTAAAAACCTATTTTACTTATATTCAATACGGCGATCCTAGCAGCGACAGTCAAATAATGGGCCCACTAGTAAATAAACGTCAGCACCAACGAGTGCTCGAGTATATCGAAACAGGTAAAAAAGAAGGTGCTCGCTTACTTCTAGGCGGTGCCGTGCCAAATAATATTGATAAAGGTTACTATATTGAGCCAACGGTATTTGTTGACGTAACTAACGACATGACCATCGCACAAGAAGAAATCTTTGGCCCAGTATTATCAGTTATTGCCTATGATGACGAAGAACATGCCATCAATATTGCTAATGATTCCATATACGGACTATCAGGGATGGTTTGGTCAGCGACGGATGATCGCGCGCTCGCCGTTGCTCGACGAATTCGTACGGGCACAATTTCTGTTAATGGTGGTAATTACTACAGCGCTGATGTCCCCTTTGGCGGCTATAAGCAAAGCGGTATAGGCCGTGAAATGGGTCAAGAAGGTTTTGAAGAATACCTCGAAACAAAAACGATCGCTATCGGAGTAAAGAAATGACCGCCGAAAAAACATCACTCGATAATGCTCTCAATGATAATGTTTATATTGTGACGGGCGGATCAAAGGGTTTTGGTTTTTCTATCAGTGAATCACTGCTTGCACGCGGAGCAAAAATCGCCATGCTGGCGCGCGGCGAGCAAAGTCTAACGGCAGCCGCTGAAAAATTGGCTAAAAAGTATAACCGCGAAAATATTTTTACTCAGGTTTGCGATGTTGCCAATGGCGATGATATTCGTCAAGCATTTACCAATACTAAACAACATTTTGGGCGACTCAACGGGTTAATTAATAATGCCGGTTTAGCGCGACCAGGCAGTGTTGAAACACTCCGTGAAGCTGAAGTTGTATTGCAAATTAATACAAACTTTTTAGGTACCGTTTTGTGTTCACAAGCAGCTATTCCACTGTTAAGAGGTGAAAACAACCCTCGTATCATTAATATTTCCTCAGCAAGTGCATGGCATTATGATGAAATGCTCCACCTGTCAATTTATGCTTCAGTAAAAGCAGCTGTTGAACGTTTTACTCGCGATCTACGACTGGAATGCCAAGAAGATAATATTGGTGTAACGTGCATTCGGCCAGGTGCAGCATGGACCGAATTTGCAGAGGGTTGGGATAGCGAGCGACTGACTGCCGGGGTTAATGCATGGGCCAAGCGCTTTGGCACATTATCTGATGGCGGAATGAACGCCGGTCATGTAGCAGAATCTATCTGCTTTGCGCTGTCCTATCCCCCAGGCGTAGCGGTTGATTTACTTGAAGTAAGACCGAATAGTATTGCCGCAACAGATGAGTGGCGAGCAGAGCCATCATAATCAAAAAAACTAAAACATTGCAGAGGTAAATATGGATTTTCAAGGAAAAACAATCATTATCACAGGTTCAGGTGGCGGTATCGGCGAAGGTTATGCTAAAGCCTGTGCAGAGAAAGGCATGAACGTTGTTATCGCTGAACTTAACGCTGAAGCAGGGAATCGCGCAGCTGATGGGATCAACCAAAGTGGCGGCAAGGCATTATTTATCCAAACCGATGTCAGCGACGAGGCATCAGCTAAGGCCTGCGCTGACAAAACAGTAGAGGCATTTGGTGCAATTAACTACCTTGTTAATAATGCGGCTATTTTTGGCAATATGAAGATCGAAGGTTATCTTAACGTTGAAATGGATTATCTCGAAAAGTTCATGCGCGTAAATGCGCACGGTTGTTTAATCATGACACGGGCAGTCGTTGAACATATGACGGCAGCTGGTGGAGGCTCTATTGTCAATCAATCGTCAACCGCAGCATGGATGAGCACTGGTTTTTATGGCGTTGCAAAACTCGCCATGAACGGCATCACTCAATGCCTTGCTAATGAAATGGGCTGGCGTAAAATTAGAATTAATGCCATTGCACCAGGACCAACAGACACACAAGCATTGGAAAGAAATGCCGGTGATTATGCAAAAGAAATGATAAAATCAATGCCTATTAAACGGTTAGGTCAACCGGAAGATCTGGCCGAAGCAGTATTATTTTTATTATCTGATGAGGCAAGTTGGATTACAGGCCACATCATGAATGTTGATGGCGGCCAATTTATGCGTCCATAATCATTGTCCTTTAGCACCGCTGAGAACCAAACTGTTCCACATAAGCAGGGGAAAACCATGAAAAAGTACGAAGGCTTAAACGAAGCAATGGTCAAGCAGTTTGCTCCGCAACCAGGCCGCCGTGCGTTGCTTCCGTCCATGAGTGATAAGGCTAAAGTTGCACTCATGTGCCGGATGCTCTTTAAAGAAGGCTGGGATGAACACATCGCAGGTCATATTACGCTTCGCCTAAACAACGGGAATATACTCACTAACCCTTGGGAATTAGCTTGGGATGAGTTAACTGCCAGCGACATTGTTACACTCGACAGCCAAGGCAACATCTTAGACAGCGACTGGAACGTCACCCCTGCGCTTGGCTTACATATACAACTTCATCAACAACGTCCCGATGCGCATGTCGTGATTCATAATCATGCTCATTGGAGTGGAATCTGGGCAAACTTGAATCGCGTGCCAGCGATTTATGACCAGACGGCAGCTCATGTATCAGGTGATCCGACGTTGTACAATGAGTACGAAGGAAGATTTGATGATATTAACGCAACGACTGCAGCCATTAATGCACTCGGTGATGCAAAGTGGGCACTTCTAGCTAATCACGGCGCGTTGATCGTCGCCAAAGATTTACGTCAAGCCCACTTACGCGCAATTACACTTGAGTGGCGTTGTAAACGCGCCTATGAAGTTGAATTAGTCGGAGGTGGCATACCCATGTCTACCGAAGAAGCCAATAAGGTCTCTATAACTGATGAAAACGGCTTCCCTTTTTTATGGGAAGCTATGGCTCGTCGTGAACTTCGTGCTGACCCACGTATCCTTGATTAACCGCTAACGTGACCAATACACCGTTTCAAGACATTGCCATTGTTGCAGGCTATAACAGCCAGCAAGCAAAACACCTTGAAGGTCAAGATGACCTATCACTGCTAACCGATGTCATTCAAAATCTTTTAAGTCAAAGTCAGCTCACTGCCGACGATATCGATGGTATCAATATCAACAGTGCGGTCTGGAATTTAAAACCCAGAGAAGCACTTTCAATGCTCGGCGGTCAAGAGCGCTGGTGCGGCAATGAATTCATGGGCATCGCTGCTGTTATTGAAGCGGCCGGCGCTATTGCTACCGGGCAAGCTGACACGATTATGATTGCCTGTGCGCAAGCCGGCGAATACAGCCATACCGGCGCAACGGCGCCTTGGACGCGGCCAAGCCACGAGTTTTCGGAATGTTTTGGACTCTACACTGCGGCTGAGTTTGCTCTCTGCGCTCAACGGCACATGGCCATCTACGGCACTCAAGCCTCGGCACTGGCAGAGGTCGCCGCTACCATCAGATGCAATGGTCACTATCACCCTCAAGCGCAATTTTACGGTAAGGGTTTAGTCACGCCTGAACAGGTCTTAGCATCACGCATGGTCTGCTCTCCGTTTCACCTGTTGGACTGTTGCATTACGTCAGAAGGTGCCGGCGGCTTAATAATAACCACTGCTGAACGTGCAAGAGACATGGATGCAAAGGCTGTTTTTATTGTGGGGGCAGGAACCGATCGTCAAGGCATGAGCTACACCCGTGCACCGGTATGGGATCAATGCGGCGATGTTGGTCAACGTGCAGCACGCAGGGCATTTGAACAAGCTGGGCTAAAACCGACGGACATTGATGTCTGTGAGTTTTACGACCCGTTTTCTTTTGAAATCATTCGACAATTTGAAGCATTTGGCTTTTGTAAACCGGGTGAAGGTGGCGACTTTATTGCAAATGGTCGAATCGCTATTGATGGTGAGTTTCCGGTCGCAACCAATGGCGGGCTTCTTTCATTCAGCCATGCAGGCACGCTTCAAATGCTACAAAAAGTAATCGTTGCATACGAACAACTCAGCGGTAAAATGCCAACGTCTCTTCAAGTAAAAAATCCAACCACCGCCATGGCAACCAATGGTGGCTCTGGGGCGTTATTTTGTGACGTCATGCTGTTGGCAAATCAAGCCACTGCCAACAAATAAAACACGTTAAGGAAGTCGTATTATGAGCACGTGGGACAAGCAAACATCATCCTCAGATGAACACTCATTTAATGCCCTGCCAGAACCTTCCCCGACCACGCTATCGGCGCCACACTGGGACGCATGCAAACGGAACCAACTGCTTGCTCAACAATGCCATAGCTGCCAGCAATTTGTTTTCCCACCGCAACCCTTTTGTCCACACTGCGTCACAGATACACTCGCTTGGCAGAGAAGCCCAGGCAAAGGGCGCATTTACAGCTTTACTGAAATTCATAGACCGCAGACCCCAGCCTATTCGACACCCTATGTTGCCGCCATTATCGAGTTAGATGAAGGCTGGCATATGCTGAGTAATATTATCGATAGCCCAGCAACTTTGCTCAGCATCAATCAACGGGTTGAAGTGGTTTTTATTGAACGAGGCGCATCAAAAATACCCTGTTTTCGTCGCACTTTATAAAGTTAACCCATCACGACAGTCAAACGTTTAGCGAGTCAGTGGTGCCGCCTTTTAATAACTTTAATTGATTGTCTAACCATGCTGAGAGCCAAAAATTAGTGGTTAAGGGTAACAATAACTCATGCACCTCGATAGACGCAGCTATCGCCGCAGTATGTGCTGGCTCAACGGTCAACACGATATCCAACAAATGCAGGGCTTGTTCATAGTCTTCACTGGCCATCTTTTTTCTTGCACAGTCAATTATTGACGACGCCCCTCCGGCCAGTTCAATTAAATCAGCATTAATTGACTGAGGCGGAACACTGTATAACTCTGTTGTCGACTGATGATGAAACCAACCGGCGTATGATTCCCAAATCGCTCGAACACTCCATGACACCTTGCCGTAACCCTCGCCCACTTCCAGTTCAGCTGGCAAATGAATACTTTGCATTAAGGTATGCAAATCTTTTCCTTCATTCATACCTTGAACCGTTTGATCATGCACGTAGTAAATGGCTTCACGCAACACGGTAAGTTCAGTATGAATCAATGCACGCCCAACAACTGGTTGGTGGTGGCCGTAAAGTATTATGTCTGCCTCTAAATCACGTACCGTTTCAACGGCCGCCGCGCACGTTAATGCGTCCCGATAGCGGTCACCTCGAATAGTCACTAAATTTGGAAAATGACCAAATGGGCAGCCAAATAAATTTCCTGCTAGACAAATCTTTGCTTCAGGCAACCAAACAATCAACGAGTCATTGGTTTCAGCGCCAGCCGCCGCAATAAGCACTACGTTTAATCCTCCAAGGGTAAAGTCATAGCGCTCATCAAACACGATATCAGGCGTAGGCTTGTCTTGAGTGGCAAAATCGGTATAACCCTGATCAGCATAATAAGCAAAAAGATCTGTAAACTTATCTGCAAAAGCAAATGCCGATCGGCTTGAGCGGAAAGGCTGTAATCGTCCATCATAAGACTGATGCTCAGGATTGCCCGATTGAGCAATATACTTCGCCTTAGGGTGAAGATTACGAAAATGCTGGACGCCACCAACATGATCAACATGACCCTGAGTTGTTACAATATATTTAATTGGCGACGTTGAGAAATCAGCAAAATTTCGTCGATGAACTTCCGCCTCAAAGCCCATACCCGCATTAACAAGAATGCTGCCGTCACTGGTTTCAATCAAATAAGCGTTAGAGTTTCCCTCAGACATAAAGATAAAATCGTTAATTCGCTGGCCACCAAAACGGGCAGCTTCAGGCCCAACAGGCCGCGTTTTATATAATGCTTCTCGCATAGATGACTCCTAGCTAATTAAGCGTAATTAAAAAGTTTAATCAACACCTTATGGGCGCTGAAAAAATTCAATCACTAAAGGATCACCGATACGTTCTAAATAGGCAGCGGCTAACCCCGGTGAAAAACATTTGTACCAAATGGCATGATAATCAAGCGCCTTGGCTTGGGCGATGGACTCATCAATATCATCAACAATAAACCGTACGTGTTGCATTCCTTCGTGTCCAGCATCTAGGAATTCTTTGTGCGGTGTGCCTCCAGAAATCCATTCAATCAATTCAATTTCCACATCACCACTGCGACCGAATGCTAAACGAATCTCACTGGCATTCGGCTCGCCACGATAATTGAACACCATTTCACCTGGATCCATCGTTGTAAATGGACCGAATAACGGATCATAAGCCGCCATGGCTTTCGCTAGGTCTTTGACAACAAACCCAATTTGGTCAATGGGACGCAAATTAAGCGCCACTTGGATATCTTTGGACATAAGGCCTCCTCTTATGATTATTTTACATGAACGTAATCACAGGCGATACTCGC
>DDED01000102.1 GCA_002336035.1 Cellvibrionales bacterium UBA1963 | reverse complement strand
CGCTAACGGATTGCCGCCAAACGTTGATCCATGTGTGCCGGGTGATAACGTTTTTGCTGCGGAACCTCGTGCCAGGCAGGCGCCAATGGGCACGCCGTTACCTAATCCTTTTGCAGTGGTGACCACATCGGGTATTAAATCGAATCTTTGATAGGCAAAATACTTCCCGCATCGGCCATTTCCACATTGCACTTCGTCGGCGATAAGTAAGGCCGAATATTCATGGCAGAGCGCTTGTAATTGTTGCAAATAGTCAGCACTGGCCAGATTAATCCCGCCTTCACCTTGAACGACTTCGATCATGACCGCAGCAATTTGCTGGCCGTATTGGGTGAAAAAAGCTTTAACTGATGCTATGTCGTTGTATTCTGCTAATAAAAATCCTGCCGGTAGCGGCCCAAAGCCATGCTTAACCTTGGCATTTCCGGTGGCGGTTAGGGTGGCCAGAGTTCGGCCGTGAAAGCTTCCTTTCATAGTGATAATAAAAGGGGTTTTTTGGCCGTTATTAGCGGCATGCAAGCGAGCTAATTTAATGGCAGCTTCATTGGCTTCGGCGCCAGAGTTGCTAAAAAAGGCGCTATCCATACCCGCAATTCCGCATAATTTTTTTGCCAGTTGTTGCTGCGCGGGAATATGGTAAAGATTAGAGGTATGCAGCAATTGCCCTGCCTGTTGCTGAATGGCGGCGGTTATTTTCGGGTGACAGTGGCCTAAATTGGTAACACTGATACCGCATAGCGCATCGAGAAATCGATTGCCGTCTAGGTCAAACAACCATGCACCCTCACCGCGACTAAAGCTGATGGGTAGTCTTTGATACGTGTTCATCACCTGAGAGGGTGGTGTTGAATCAGTTTCCATTATCCTGTCGCCGTATTTATCTCGGAAGTGAGCATTGTATTGAGATGAGTAACATGCTGACTATTTGCAAGGGTGTGTGTATCAGGCCTGACTGATAGCCAAAAAGCAAAAAGGCAGCCAGAGCCGCCTATGCAGGTTCAAATATTAGCGTATCTTGCCGTGGTGAGCAAATGAACCGATCTGTCTGTGGCTTCATTATTTAGCAATGATAAGAAGAATTATTGCCGCTATTAACCGGCGATAATGGGCTTTTTCAGGGTCTCTTTAGCATGGCAAATTGTGACTGAGGTCGGTACAATGGCCGACAATTATGCACAGAGTGTTCGGTTTTTCAGTGCCGTATAACTTTTTAATAGACAATCTACTTGAAAATAGTCGGAGAATAACCATGGACATCATGGATACCATAAAAGACCAGATCAACAGTAACCCTGTGATTCTTTACATGAAAGGCTCGCCTGATATGCCTCAATGCGGCTTTTCTGCTCAGGCAATAGAGGCTTTAATGGGCTGTGGCAAGCGCTTTGCCTATGTCGATATACTATCGAACCCAGAGATTCGAGCCAATTTACCCACGTATGCGAATTGGCCTACATTCCCTCAACTGTGGGTTGATGGCGAGCTGGTGGGTGGTTGCGATATTATTTCTGAAATGTCAGGCAACGGTGAGTTGCAAACGGTCATCGATGCGGCAGTGCCCGTAGAGCCAAGCAGCGAAGCGCAATAAACTGTCCTACACTCAAGTTTGTTTTCGAGCGGAATGTTTAAAAAGTGCTAATACGATTGATATCAAGTGGCTATTGGTAGCGGCCACCACTGTGAAAGGAACCAACCATGCCTGTAATTACTCTTCCTGATGGAAGCCAGCGTGCTTTTGATCAAGCGATATCTATTTTAGACATAGCGGCCGATATTGGCCCTGGTTTAGCCAAGGCCACTATTGCCGGTGAAGTCGATGGTCAGCTCAAAGACGCCTGTGAACTTATTGAGAATGACGTCACTTTGCGCATTATTACCGCTAAAGATGACGAAGGGGTGGAAATAATTCGTCACTCTTGCGCCCATCTGATTGGCCATGCCGTTAAGCAGTTATTCCCAGAGGCGAACATGGTGATTGGGCCCGTTATCGATGAGGGCTTTTACTACGACATTGCGACAGATAAACCCTTCACGCCTGAAGATGTTGACGCTATTGAAACAAAGATGAAAGCGTTAATTGACCAAGAATACGACGTGGTTAAAAAAATGACACCCCGTGATGACGTCGTCGCTGAATTTAAGCAACGCGGTGAAGAGTATAAGTTACGCTTAATTGACGATATGCCCGATGAAACCGCTATGGGGCTCTATTATCACCAAGAATATGTAGACATGTGTCGTGGCCCGCATGTCCCAAACACTCGATTTTTGAAGCACTTTAAATTAACTAAATTGGCGGGTGCCTATTGGCGGGGCGATGCCAGTAATGAAATGTTACAACGCGTTTACGGCACGGCTTGGGCTGATAAAAAAGGCTTAAAGGCCTATGTTAATCGCATGGCTGAAGCAGAAAAACGCGACCATCGAAAAATAGGTAAAAAACTCGATCTGTTCCACTTACAAGAAGAGGCGCCGGGCATGGTTTTTTGGCATGCGCGTGGTTGGGCGTTGTACCAAGTAATTGAACAATACATGCGTGAGGTGCAAAACAGTAATGGTTACCAAGAGATTAAAACTCCTCTAGTGGTCGACCGCAGTCTCTGGGAAAAGTCGGGCCACTGGGACAAATTTGCTGACAACATGTTTACCATTGAAGCCGAATCGCGTGATTACGCGGTGAAGCCAATGAACTGTCCCTGCCATGTGCAAGTTTTTAATCAAGGGCTTAAGAGTTACCGTGATTTGCCGATGCGCATTGCCGAGTTTGGCTCCTGCCATCGGAATGAAGCGTCAGGTACCTTGCAGGGATTAATGCGCGTGAGGGGTTTTGTGCAAGATGATGCACACATATTCTGCACTGAAAATGCGATTCAAGATGAAGTGTCTGTTTTTATTGATTTGCTCTATCAAGTGTATCGTGACTTTGGTTTTGACGAGGTATTGGTCAAGCTTTCAACCCGACCCGAGCAACGGGTGGGTGATGATGCAATGTGGGACAAGGCTGAACAGTCCCTAGAATTAGCACTCAATAATAAAGGCTTAGATTGGGATTTATTGCCTGGGGAAGGCGCTTTTTATGGCCCCAAAATTGAGTTTTCACTGCGAGATTGCATTGGTCGCGTTTGGCAATGCGGGACCATTCAGGTCGATTTTTCGATGCCGGGACGTCTCGATGCTCAATATGTCGCCGAGGATGGTTCTCGACAAGTGCCCGTCATGTTGCATCGGGCGATTTTGGGTTCATTTGAGCGTTTTATTGGCATGTTAATCGAGCATTATGAGGGTAAATTTCCTGTTTGGCTGGCGCCCGTGCAAGCTATTATCATGAATATTACAGACAATCAGGCAGAATTTGCGAAAAAGTTGCAAAAAACCCTCACTAAAGAGGGCTTTCGGGTTGAAACGGACTTGAGAAATGAGAAGATCGGCTTTAAAATTCGCGCCCACACTTTAAGTAAGGTGCCGTATTTATTGGTCGTCGGCGACAAAGAGGTCGAAACAGGCACCGTGGCGGTCAGAACCCTCTCGGGTGACGACCTAGGCAGTATGCCAATAGAGGCTTTAAGTGGGCATTTATTACAGGCTAAAGAGCGACTTGGAAGAACCCGTGTTGGTTCATAAGTGGTTGTTTATCCAAATATTTTTAATTAACGGAGAAAAAATTATTAAGCAAATTAAAATTGGTGGTGGAATCGCGTGAAGGGTAAAGACAGTAAGCGCGCAATCATTAATGAGGCTGTAGAGGCACCGAAAGTGCTTTTAATTGGTGCTGAAGGCGAGCAAGTCGGTGTTATACCGACCTCAGAAGCCCTCGCTATGGCGCAAGAAGCCTCACTTGATCTTGTTCAAATCGCTGGTGACAGTGACCCAGTGGTCTGCCGACTGATGGATTATGGCAAGCATTTGTTTGATATTAAAAAGAAACGTGCGGCTTCTAAGAAGAAGCAAAAGCAAACCCAGGTCAAAGAAATGAAATTTCGACCGGGCACAGAAGATGGAGACTATCAGGTCAAACTACGCAACCTGACTCGTTTCCTCGAAGCAGGGGATAAAGCCAAAGTGACACTGCGTTTTCGCGGTCGAGAAATGGCTCACCAACAGCTCGGTATGGATCTACTCAAGCGAGTAGAAGCTGACCTAGCAGAATTGGGCGCTGTCGAGCAATTTCCAAAAATGGAAGGCCGACAAATGACCATGGTGATAGCCCCGAAAAAGAATAGATAGACGCTTTTAAAAACAGCTATCTAACCTTACACAGTGAGAGCTCATGCACCATAGGGCCGCTGTCTTACTTATTAATAAGCTTATTTTTATAAGTTTGTTAATAATATAACAATGCGAGTTTTAACATGCCAAAAGCAAAAGTACACAGTGGCGCCGCAAAGCGCTTCAAAAAAACGGGAGCTGGCTACAAGCGTAAAAGCGCTAATAAAAGCCATATTCTTACTAAAATGACCACAAAGCGTAAGCGTCAGTTACGTGGTACATCGATTATTGATGCGGCAGACAAGCCGTTAATTGATAAGATGATGCGCAACAACTAACCCTTACTACTTACGCTAACAATTTTAGGAGAAAACAATGCCTCGAGTAAAACGTGGAGTGGTAGCACGTCGTCGCCACAAGAAAATTCTTAAACTAGCCAAAGGTTATTACGGTGCGCGTTCACGCGTATTCCGAGTTGCTAAGCAGGCTGTTACGAAGGCAGCACAATACGCCTATCGTGACCGCCGCCAACGCAAACGTCAATTTAGAGCTCTTTGGATCACCCGCATTAATGCCGCTTCGCGTGCCAATGGCTTAAGTTATAGCCGTTTAATTGCCGGGCTTAAAAAAGCTGAAGTCATGCTTGACAGAAGAGTCTTGGCTGACTTAGCTGTGCATGACAAAGCAGCATTTACTAAAGTCGTCGAGACAGCAAAGTCAGCCTTAGCGTAGACCGCTTGCTTGGTTTAAGACCAGGCAGTAGCAGGCTTCTAAAGCTGCGGTTGAATCGACGAGAAAAAGGGAAAGAGCCTCGCTCTTTCCCTTTTTTGTTGTAAGAAAAGTTACTTTAGTCAGCAGCGTTTCAATGACGTGAGTGATAATCACTTTTACAGTTAATTTTCACAGGTGAGATATGTCTAAGCAAGAAAATTTATCCGAGTTAACTGAACAGGCGTTGGCCGCGATAGCCGCAGCTGAGACGGTTAAAGATCTCGACGGCATTCGAGTCGAATACCTTGGAAAAAAAGGCCAACTTACTGCACAGTTGAAAACGTTGGGCAAGTTGCCGGCCGAAGAACGATCGGCGGCAGGTGCAACCATCAATGCGGCTAAACAGCGTGTCCAACTTGCGATTGAAAATCAGCGCGTCGGTTTAGAGACTTCAGCTTTGGCTGAACGTTTAGTGAATGAAAAAATTGATGTCAGTCTACCGTCTCGACAGAGCGAATGTGGCAGTGCGCATCCGGTCAGTATTACTCTTGAGCGGATTCAGGCTTATTTTGAGCAAATTGGTTTTAGTGTGGCTGAAGGCCCAGAGATTGAAGATGACTATCATAATTTTGAAGCGTTAAATATTCCTGCCCATCATCCCGCACGTGCGATGCACGATACTTTTTATGCCCGTGGGGTCAACGATTCAGCACCGCAAGTGCTTCGAACCCATACTTCGCCGGTTCAAGTGCGAGTCATGGAGTCACAACCGCCGCCGCTTCGTATTGTTTGTCCTGGTCGTGTTTATCGATGTGATTCTGATGTCACTCATACGCCTATGTTTCATCAAGTCGAAGGCTTGATGATTGATGAAGATGTAACCTTTGCCCATTTAAAAGGTATCGTACAAGCTTTTTTGCGTGTATTTTTTGAAAAGGATTTAGCGGTTCGTTTTCGACCTTCTTACTTCCCTTTTACTGAACCTTCGGCAGAGGTTGATATTGAATGCGTGATGTGTTCTGGCGACGGTTGTCGGGTTTGTAAAAAAACTGGATGGTTAGAGATTATGGGCTGTGGCATGGTGCATCCTAACGTTTTTTCTCATGTCGGGATCGACACTGAAAAATACACCGGTTTTGCGTTTGGTATTGGCGTTGAGCGATTAGCTATGTTGCGTTACGGCGTAAATGATTTACGGTTATTTTTTGAAAATGACGTTCGGTTTTTATCGCAGTTTAGTGAGTGAGAAATATATTTAAACTGATATCTTTAATTTTAAGTTCAAGGTTATACAATGAAAGTAAGTGAATCGTGGTTAAGAGAATGGGTTGACCCTTCGGTATCGACCGAGCAACTGGTTCATCTATTAACGATGGCAGGTTTAGAAGTCGATGGCGTTGAAGCTGCAGCTGCTGAATTTAGTGGCGTGATCGTGGGTAAAATAACGGCTATCGATACCCACCCCAATGCCGAAAAGTTGCGTGTTTGCCAAGTTAATAATGGTAATGGCGATACGCAAGTGGTTTGTGGTGCCAGTAATGTTGCTGTAGGTGCGCGCATTCCTTTTGCTCAAGTCGGGGCGTTGTTACCCGGAGGCTTTGCGATTAAACAGGCCGAGCTTCGCGGTGTGCTGTCCTGTGGCATGCTTTGTGGTGCATCAGAGTTAGGATTAGAAGACATTGTTGACGGATTGATGATTTTGCCGGACGATGCACCCGTAGGTAAAGATTTTCGGGACTATTTGCATCTTGATGATGCGATTATTGATGTTGATCTCACGCCTAACCGCGGTGATTGCCTGTCGATCAATGGTGTTGCCAGAGAAACTGGCGTATTGACCCAGACTGACGTCACAGCCCCAGATATTTCCGCTGTAACGGCGACGATTGTCGACCAGCGAGCGGTGACTCTAAGCGCCCCAGAATACTGTTCACGCTATGCAGGTCGAGTTATTCGCGGTGTTGATTTATCGCAACCAAGCCCGTTATGGCTTCGCGAAAAATTACGTCGTGCCGAGGTGCGCTCAATCGATCCAGTGGTCGACGTAACTAACTATGTCATGCTTGAATTAGGGCAACCGATGCATGCGTTTGATCTAGACGCTATCGACGGTAATATCGATGTACGTTTAGCTCGCGGCAATGAACAGCTCGTGTTGCTTGATGGCAAGGAGCAGATGCTTAACGACCAATTACTTGTTATTGCTGATCAGAAAAAAGTGTTAGCGATAGCGGGTATTATGGGCGGCAAAGATTCTGGCGTTACAACCAACACGCAACATATTTTTTTAGAGTCTGCTTTTTTCGCGCCTGAAAAAATGGCTGGCAAAGCTCGTCAGTTAGGGCTTCATACCGACGCCTCCCATCGCTTCGAGCGAGGGGTTGACCGTGATTTGCAGGTGCGTGCAATAGAGCGGGCCAGTGAACTTCTATTATCGATTGTGGGCGGTGATGCCGGCCCGGTGACCTTGTCCGAAGCCTCTCATCAACCCCTTAGCGGACAAACTGTTATTTTGCGTGATTCGCAAATAAAACGAATACTTGGTTTTGCGATTCCCAATGATCGCGTGGCTGATATTTTGTCACGACTAGCCTTACAACCTGAGTCGATTGATGGCGGTTGGCAAGTTACCGTGCCATCGCACCGATTTGATATTGCAATTGAAGCCGACTTACTCGAAGAGCTTGCTCGCATTTATGGTTACGAGCAATTGCCGGTTGAGCCGCCCGTGGCGCAACTGACGTTCAGCGAGCGACCAGAATCACGCCTGCGAGCAAGAGATTTTTCTCAGCAATTAATCGCTAAAGGTTATCGCGAAGCGATGACCTACAGTTTTATTGATCCTGAAATGCAAGTTCTTTTTAACCCAGAGCAACCGGCGGTCGAGCTAATCAACCCTATTGCCAGTGACATGGGGGTGATGCGCACCAGTATTTTGCCAGGTTTAGTCGCGGCAGCGATCTATAATTTAAACCGTCAACAAACGCGGTTAAAATTATTTGAAACAGGCCTTGGTTTTCAGCAAAAAGGCCGCGATTTGGATCAAACACCGCGATTAGCTGGGTTATTGGTTGGTCACAGATTGCCCGAATCATGGCTAAGTACCCGTGAAGCAACTGGTCAGAAGTCACAAAACACGGATCTCTTTGATTTTTATGACATTAAAGCTGATGTCGAGTCGTTGCTTGGCTTGACCGGCGAAACTGCTGTACGTTTTTCAGCCTTGCCGGCCGCTAGCCCGTTGGTAGCGCTACATCCAGGTCAGAGCGCCGAGGTCTACTTAGGGCCGTTGTTAGTGGGTTACGTGGGTCTATTACACCCCCAATTGCAGAAAAAACTGAATATTGATCAAGACATATGGTTATTTGAGTTGCAATTAAACTTGATTTCTACCAAAAAAGTGCCAGAATTCAAAGTATTATCCAAATTCCCTGAGGTAAGAAGGGACTTAGCGATAGTGGTAGAGACTACCGTAACGGCTGGCGAAGTGGTCGACGTGGCTTCCAAAGCCGCTGGCGAGCATTTAATGGCGACGGTAGTGTTTGACCAATACAGTGGTGCAGGTGTCGATGATGGCAAACACAGTATTGGTTTAGGGTTAACGTGGCAACATCATGAACGCACGTTAAATGAGGACGAAGTGAACACGTTGATTGAGGACGTGTTAGCGTCGTTAAAACAGCGGTTTAAAGCATCCTTGAGGTGATTAATTATGGCTCTAACCAAAGCAGAAATGGCCGAAAGGTTATTCGACGAGCTGGGATTAAACAAACGTGAAGCGAAAGAAATTGTTGAGCTCTTCTTTGAAGAGATTCGCTCAGCATTAGAAACCAACGAAAACGTTAAGTTATCCGGTTTTGGCAATTTTGATTTACGTGATAAAAAACAGCGGCCGGGTAGAAACCCAAAAACGGGCGAAGAAATTCCGATTTCTGCCCGTCGTGTGGTAACATTTAAGCCCGGACAAAAACTGAAACAACAAGTAGAAACTTATGCTGGAACCGAGCAATAACGAAGAATTACCGGTCATTCCCGGAAAACGTTATTTTACCATAGGTGAAGTGAGCGATCTCTGTGCAGTCAAGCCGCATGTGTTGCGCTACTGGGAACAAGAATTCCCCCATCTGAAACCTGTTAAACGCCGAGGTAATCGTCGATATTACCAACGCCAAGATGTGATTATGATTCGTCAAATCCGCAGTCTGCTTTACGATCAAGGCTACACGATCGGCGGTGCTCGTCTGCAGCTAAACGGTGAAAAAGCCAAGGAAGATGGCTCGCAGTCACAACAACTGCTCAGGCAAATGATTGGTGAACTCGAAGACGTTATCGACGTTTTAAAAATTTAGTCGTTTAACAAACCCCCTCATGAGTTGTTTATTATTCTTTATAGAATAAATTTTCGGGATGTAGCGCAGTCTGGTAGCGCACC
>DDED01000003.1 GCA_002336035.1 Cellvibrionales bacterium UBA1963 | reverse complement strand
GCTCGACAACCGAAAGGTGCTCGGCCTAATCGTGGTAGAACTGCATCGGTAGGTGTAAAGCTATCTTTTTAGTTGACACCGCTAATTAAAAAGGGGCTTTATCGCCCCTTTTTTTTTGCGTTGTAATCATGGGCTGGCTGATGTTTTTTTCAAATTTTTTGATTCTTTTCTTTAATAATGGTGTCATTGAGCGATAAACGTTGTGCGTAATTATTATCGACCAGTTTCACCGCTAATTCAGCGGCCTCTTCTATGGCGCCTTCTATGTAGCCAACCCCATTACAGTCGCCAATGCTATGTACTGAAAAGCCTTCAATTGCTAGCGATTCTGCAAGTGCTGAATCGCCACTGGCGCCTTGCGCAACAATGACCTGCTTTGCGTCAATGCTATGTTGTTCGCCATGGTTGTCAGTGTAAAGGACTTGATGATCACCAATGCGAATACCGCTGGCTTGATTAATAATGTTGACGCCTAACGCTTTTAGCTCGGTGAGTAATCGTAAGCGTCGGACAATATACAGCCCTTTACCGGGTTTTTTTTGGTCGTCAATGACAGTAACCTCTCTGCCGCGCTCGGCTAAAAATTCAGCCAATTCTAAGCCCACTAATTCGCTACCAATGATGACGATCTTTTTGGGCAGTGGGAGCCATAGCTTTGAGGCTTGATAGACCGCACTTGGCTTGCTCGTAATGCCAGTTTTCGCGCCCATAGAGGTCATGAAGCGCGTGAAGGCGCTGGTTTTTCTTAGCAGTGATGGGTTATCCTCGGCTAATACCAACGCGCGCATTTCATCGCCGCTAAAAACAAAGTCTTGTTCGTTACCTTCTATGTCAGGCATATCACGCTTTGCTCCAGTAGCAACAATCACCTCATCCGCTAGCAAGGTGTTAAGTAATTCAGGGCCGGCCTCACAATTTAATTTCACCGTTACGGCCGACTGTTTGATCTGTAATTTAAGCCAGTTGAGTAACTTCTCATTGGGGGGGTAAGCAATGCTGGCAAATTGTAAGGTGCCGCCGAGCCGATTGCTTTTTTCTAAAAGGGTGACACGGTAACCCAAGCTATCGAGTCGCCGAGCGATTTCCATGCCGCCGGGTCCACCACCAATCACCACATAATGATTGTGGTTTTGATGGCTACTCGCAATGAGGCTGCGTTCACGTTCAAACGCCGTTTCAGGATTCACTGCGCATTTCACCGATTGACGAATATAGATCTGGCTCACACAGCAATAACAATACACACAGGGTCGTATTTGTTCGGGTGTGCCTGCAACGACTTTATTGGGAAGATCAGGGTCGGCCAAGAGTTTACGGCCCATGCCAAAAAAATCGAAATGCTTTTGGCTAATATGCTTATCGGCCGAGTGTGGCTCAATGCGACCTGAGGTAATCACCGGTATAGCTAACACTTTTTTGATGGCGATCGCGTTGCTGACTAAGCGCTCGGGGGTGTGAGGTATGTTTGATTCAGAGTGCATGATGCCTTGGCTGGTATCATGGTATGCACTGACAGTAACGGCGTCAATACCGGCGGCCTGGGCCAGCAGGGCGGTGGCTTTGGCGTCAGCCAAACTAATACCCTTGTCGTTGCCAAATTCACCCGAATCGAGCTTACACCACACAGGAAAATCATGACCGACGGCCTCTCGGACAGCCGCAATAATGCGCAGTAATAAGCGCGCGCGATTTTCATGGCTGCCGCCATATTCATCCTCGCGTTTATTCATGGCGGGTGATAAAAACTCTGAAATAATATAACCATGGCCGCCATGAATTTCTAAGGCATCAATACCGGCCGTTTTGGCGCGAATAGCCGCCGCTGCAAATTGCTTAACCAGCAGATCAATATCTTCATGGCTCATGGGTTTGAGTGATGGCTTGGGTGCTTTCGGGTCGTGCATCGCCATCAATTCATGATCAAGAAAATCATTTAAGTAGGTTGGTTTTTTGGCTTCGGGATAAGAGGGCACCCAGACGGGGCGACCGCTGCGCATGTCTTCGGTCGCGACTAAACCGCCATGGTGAAGTTGCGTTGCCAGTTTGGCGCCGTGTCGGTGCACCGCATCAGCCATGGCTTTCAGGCCGGGTATAAATCGGTCGTCAGAAATCGCCACTTGATTGGGTTGGTTGCCTCCATGTGGCCACGCCACGCCGGCGACGCCTAAGACAATGAGTCCTGCGCCGCCTTTTGCATGCCGTTCGTGAAAAGCAATGATCCGCTCACCACAGATGCCGTCATCTTCGGCTAAATTGACGCCCATGGCGGTAACAATCATGCGATTCTTGACCGTCATCGTGCCAATTTTTCCCGCTTGAGACAGGTGCGGAAATGAATGTAAAAGCAGGTTGGTCATTGACATGCAGAGTATTTTTTCATCCTAAAGACAACAAATTCGGGTAGTATCATGATTGATAAACAAATGTTGGCTGTCAATCACTATTCGATTCATGATTTAATTGAGTTAATTCAATGATTTAAAAAAAACCATGAGTGACTTGCCTTATCAGTTCTTTTTAGAGTTACATCGACCCTAACGGTTAATGTTGTGTGACTCGACGAGCGGTATCATTGGCGTCTACTTGTCCTGCATGGGATAATGTCTTTTTTAATGATAGAGGTTGATATGAAGCTTGGTTTGCAATTAGGTTATTGGGGTGCATTAGCACCGGGTGATGGCCATATTAAATTGGCGCAAGAAGCTGAAAGTTTGGGTTACGATTCTGTTTGGACGGCAGAGTCGTGGGGCAATGATGCGTTTACGCCCTTGGCATGGATCGGTGCAAACACTTCAAAAATTCGCTTGGGAACATCGGTGGCGCAATTATCGGCAAGAACGCCAACTGCTTGCGCTATGGCAGCGCTGGCGATGGATCATATGTCGGGCGGTCGAATGATGTTAGGCTTAGGCGTATCGGGGCCACAAGTGGTCGAGGGCTGGTACGGTCAGCCCTTTAGTAAGCCCGTTTCAAGAACGCGTGAATACGTTGATATTATTCGGCAGGTACTGCGCCGTGAGGCGCCGGTAACTAATGATGGCGAGCATTATCCACTGCCATATAAGGGTGAAAATAGTTGGGGCTTGGGTAAGCCGTTAAAGCCTATTACCCACCCACTGAGAGCAGACCTACCTATATTTTTAGGCGCAGAGGGGCCCAAAAATGTCACTCAAACAGCAGAAATAGCAGACGGTTGGCTGCCGCTCTATTACTCGCCTTACCGTCAAGAAGTGTATGCTGATCAGTTGAAAGCGGCCAAGCCTGGATTTGAAATTCCTGCAATGGCGATCGTTACCGAGACCGATACGGTCGAGGAAGGACTGATGCCGGTCAAAGCGATGTTAGGTTTTTATATTGGTGGTATGGGTGCTAAAAAGCGTAATTTCCATAAAGATCTAATGTGCCGAATGGGTTTTGAAGAGGAAGCCAATCAGGTGCAAGACTTATTTTTTGAAGGCAAACGTGATGAAGCAATTGCTGCTGTCCCCGATGCCTTTGCTGATGAGATCTCCCTTGTCGGTCCTCGAGGTCGAATTAAAGAGAAGCTGCAAGATTGGGAGAATTCGCCGGTTACCTCTTTATTGGTCATGGGTGACAGTGCATTATTGCGAACCATGGCTGAGTTAGCGCTTTAACCGTTATAGGTTATTTTTTGTTTACATAGTTGACGAGTATTAAGCCAGCAGCAGTCTAATCGGTTGTCGCTGGCTTTTTTTATGGTCTTTATGGCGCCTTTCTTAGGTCATCGTTTGCTTTATTCGGTTATCCATTATGTCACTTAGTATTGAGGCCTTCAGCCATTACCTACCCATCAAACGCTGCACTATTCCGTTGTTTAATGATTTTTCACCCACGCTTTATCTGATTCGACTCGACCAATTACGCTGTGGCTCTAACGGCCGGGTAATGGGCAATAAAATTTTTAAATTATTGCCGAACCTTGAGTTGGCTAGCGCACGCAATTACCAACAAATAGTCAGTTTTGGCGGTGCTTGGTCGAATCATTTACATGCACTTGCTGCTGCTGGTGAAGCCTTTGGTTTGGGTACCATTGGCATTGTTCGCGGCGAGCGGTCAGCGAAACTGTCGGCGACGTTACGCGATGCTCAAACTTTGGGCATGCGGTTGCATTTTATCAGTCGAAGTGATTATCGAGCCTTGTGCGACGGCAATACTCGGACGGTTATTGAGCAACAGTTTGGTCGATCTTGGGTCGTGCCGGAAGGCGGTTCAAATGCCACTGGCCGTTTAGGCGTGCGCGCTATGGGCCGGGCAATTGCCTTGCAGTTACCTCCATCGGTTGATCAAATATGGATGGCAGCAGCAACCGGCAGCACGATGACGGGCATGATTGAGGGGGCTTTAGAATGCCAGCAAGGCCCACATAAAAAGGTGTTTCATGGCACTATAAAGGGAGTCAATGTATTAAAAAATTTGAGCCTTACTAAGCAAATATCACATGACTTAGCGATTAATCATAAGAGTCTCGAGACCCACGGCGTGCAGTGGCAGGTGATCAATGATGGCCATTGTGGTGGGTATGCAAAGATGAATGCCGACTTGTTGGCCTTTCATGGCCTGCTTGAGCAACAACTTCAGGAGTCAGTTGATCATGTTTATATGGCAAAGGTTTTTTATGCGCTGTATCGGTCTTTAAAGGCAAACCAATACCCTGACACTAAAGCGATTGCGGTGATCCACAGTGGTGGGCAACAAGGTCGGCGCGGTTTATGCGCTTTGTGATGGTATTAAGCACAGACGCGCGGTCACTCTATTCAGTACGGTCGTTGGTTGGATGCCAATTTTTGCATTATCGCGATAACCAATCGTTGGGCACCACAAAACCGTACTGCGCAGTATTTGGTTGTTCGCCATATTGATAGACGACCATTTCAGGCTGACGTTGTGCCAGTTCATCATTATTGGCTGCAACCGTCATCAACGGCTTTTGCCCGGCTAGAGTATCGAGCCAAAAAGGTTTTTTAATTGAGCAGTACCGCATCGTATTGTTGGCAAGCAGTGCTTGCCACTCGTGTAAAAATAGCCACTGGCCGCGTAAATGCTGAGGGTTTACATGGTGCGGTATGTGTTGATCGGTCTGCGGGTTGTTGTCACGATAAAATAAACGTCCGCCAACATGCAATTGTTTCACTAGCGGTTGCTTGTTCAGCAGGGATAATTGCTTAGTGGTTAATACTGATTCTAGCGACGCCATTGCGGCGGGATGGTCGGCAAGGTTGAGTTGCTTATTAATACTGTGCTTTAATTTTAAATCTAGCCGATCAGTTTTTCCCGGTCCATGCCAGTGCTCCCATGCGGTATTATCTAAGCCATCGGCGAGATAGTATTTAGTGGCTATTTCTAAATGCACCAAGCCCAATGAGCGATGCTGGTAGATAAGGTCAAACTCACCGAGATCTTGGCCATTATAGCGCGCTTTGAGATTGGCGTAGATGAGTTCAGTTTCATGACCATGAGTTAAAAAAAATTGCCACAGCCGTTCATGATAAATGCCTAATTTATGTTGTCTTGGACCGACCAAATAGTTGAATAACGGCTCGGGTGCCTGATCCAGTCTAGTCAGCCACTCACGGTATTGGGCATCCAATGTAAAGACAATATGCGAGTCGAGATGCGCCGCATTGGCTTGAGGGGCGGCGGCTGTTTTTTGTTGATGAGTAGAGGCTTCAGTGGCTAATATTTGCATTAAAGCCGGGCCAAAGACTGCTTGTGCAAGTAGTCTCACTTCACGGCATTGTAACTGATCAATAAAGTCTTTTTGCATGATTTGCTTGGCTAAGTTGTCGTACATGGCCCTAATATACGCCGTTAAAGAGTATGTAGCTTACGTTTAATCATCGAATTACCAATGACAAAGGTTTAGTCTTGGCGTAATTATGCCTATAATTGGCATCTTAAATGTCATAAGTTGCACCATAGATGCAAAGACATTCACATAATGATAACAGGTACTTTGATGGCCTCGCAATTTAGAAACATTGGATTAATCGGTCGGGTTGATAGTGATTTGGTTCGTCAGTCTGTTCAGGCCTTAGTGTTGCTATTACAACGTCGAGAATTAACCGTTGTTCTTGAAGAAGAGACATCCAAAGCCTTAGGCAGTCACAGCTTGCAAGTTGCCAGTCGAAAGTTAATTGGGGAAGTCTGCGACATGGTTATTGTTGTGGGCGGTGATGGAAGTTTGTTGGGCGCTGCGCGAGATCTTGCTCGTCACGATGTGCCGGTATTAGGCATTAATCGAGGTAAGCTGGGCTTTTTAACGGACATTGCGCCTGAAGATATTGAAACTGGGGTGGGTTCTGTCTTAGAGGGAAGGTATGAGACAGAAACCCGCTTTTTACTCGAGACAGAATTAAAGAGGGAAGGGGCAGTTGTTGGTCAATCTGACGCCTTTAATGATGTGGTATTGCACAGTGGTCAAGCACCTAAGATGCTGAGTTTTGAGCTTTACATTGAGGGAGAGTTTGTTTACTCCCAGCGTTCAGATGGGTTAATTGTATCAACGCCAACCGGTTCTACGGCCTATTCTTTATCCGGTGGCGGTCCCATCATGCACCCTCGGTTAAATGCGATTGTTTTGGTGCCAATGTTTCCACATACGTTAAGCAGTCGCCCTTTGGTTGTTGATGGTAATAGCGAGATTAAAATCATTGTCAGCGAGAGCAATCATGTTTCGCCACGTGTCAGTTGTGACGGTCAGGTCAATCTTGGTTTACAGCCAGGCGATGTGTTGTACATTCGTAAAAAGTCAAAAAAATTAAAGTTGATTCACCCTGAAGGCCATCAGTTTTATCGCACCTGCCGAGATAAGTTAGGTTGGGGCGCACAATTCATAGACGGTTGATCAAGCGAAGTAGGGCTAATGCCTTTGTTAACTTTTTTAGGTAAAATGTTTTGATAAAAGTTTTGACAGCGCCTATTAGTGCGGATTTGCAACCTTTATCGGTGTATTGGTGGCAAGAAAAAAACATCAATCATAAGATTGTTGAGCAAGCAGGGGTGCAGATTATCATGCTCGAAGACAGCAACTATCGCTCGGTTGTTGAAAGCGATTATCGCGCATTTATAAATGGCGAACTTCAAATCAGTTTGAAGCAGAAAAATAACCCATCGTCATTGCTTGCTCTTTATCATATAGTGGGTCGCTCGCCGTATACATTACTGCTAATTTTGTTCAGCTGCATTGGTTTTTTACTCGTTGAATTTCAGCTGAATTATTGGCTTGATTTATTTCGAATACAATTAATTGATAGCAGCCAATTAAGTAAAACTTTAAATTTATCCGATCGAATATCACCGGCTGAATTTCTTGCTCACGGTCAATACTGGCGATTAATAACCCCTATATTCTTACACTTTGGCTGGGCACATTTAGTTTTTAATATGCTTTGGCTGTGGGAGTTAGGCCGTCGATTAGAATGGCAATTTGGCGCAGTTCACTTGTTGAGTGTAATATTTTTTATTGCGGTGCTATCGAATATTTATCAGGCTGCAAGCACGCCCTATGCATTTTTTGGCGGCATGTCGGGCGTTATTTATGGCCTCTTAGGCTACTGCGGCGTATTTAATCTTATTAACCCTAATAAAGCTTTTGTATTGCCGTTAGGTGTCTATGTGCTGATGCTTTCATCTTTAGTGATAGGTTGGCTTGGCCTGTTTGATTTTTTAGCTAGGATGGCTAATACAGCTCATTTAAGCGGCCTTTTATGGGGGTGTTTTATCGCGATTCCAAGCGCCCTGCTAAGCCGCTTCTTAGATAAAAAGTGAGCGCGAGCTTGACCGGGTCTATACGATGAATGGGAATTTTAAATGAGTGAGTTTCTCGAAAAAAGTCAACAGCTATCACCTGATATGATCGAGCGCTTCAGGTCTGCTTTGTCACAAGGGAAATGGCCTGATGGCCAACCTGTGACGGTGAGTCAAAAAAATATTTTAACGCAAGCGATTATTGTTTATGATGCGGCGCACACACCTAACGGTGAGCGAATTGGTGAACTCGAAGATAAATGCGCGAGTAAAACAAATAATACACACAATGATGATTCAAACGATAATGATAAAAGTGAAAATGAATCACCGATAAAATGGCAGTAAAAAAGTTTTATTAGTTGCAGAGTTTTCAGTAGATTAAAAATTTTAGGTAAGCCATGGCAGAGTTCAAAGGCAGTTTACGAAAAATGGCAGCGACGCTGCCAATCCGTGCGTCAGATTCTGTGCATTATAGTATGGTGCTTGACGATCAGTTGATTGGGCTCAACGATTATTTAGGGCAGCCTATTACATTGACTTACACCGGCGGTATACATTGTATTCATTGTCAGCGAAAAACGAACAAAAGTTTTAGTCAGGGTTATTGCTATCCCTGTTTTAAATCGTTGCCTCAGTGTGACTTATGTATGATGAGTCCAGAAAAGTGTCACTACCAAGCAGGCACTTGTCGGGATGAGCATTGGGCTAAAGATTTTTGCATGCAAGATCATTATGTCTACCTAGCGAATTCATCGGCATTAAAAGTAGGCATTACTCGCGGCACACAAATACCCACTCGCTGGATTGATCAAGGTGCAGTTCAGGCTTTGCCAATATTTCGTGTCAAACAAAGGCGTTATGCCGGTCTGGTGGAGGTATTATTTAAGGAGCATATGGCCGATAAAACCAATTGGCGTGCAATGTTAAAAGGCAACCCTGATTTGCTTGATCTGGCAGCTATTATTGCTAAGACGCTACCAGAAGTTGCTGAAGGTATTGCTGCGCTTCAATCTGAGTACGGTATTGACGCAGTTCAATTTTGTGACCGAGCTGAAGCGATTGCTATTCAGTTTCCGGTGCTTGAATATCCTACCAAAGTGACCTCACTTAACTTTGATAAAACGCCTGAGATAAACGGTCATTTAATGGGTATCAAGGGTCAATATCTTATACTCGACTCAGGCGTGGTAAATTTGAGAAAGTTTACAGGCTACCAAATTAATTTTTCTGTTTAGATATTTTTTCGGAGAGCATATATGGCCGACGTGACTAGTGGTGCCGTGGCAACAGGTTCAGTCGTTTCGCAAGAGACGTTTCTTAAAGATTATCAGCCGCCAGTATTTTTTATTGATCGCACTGATTTAGAATTTGATTTATGGTGTGAGAAAACGACGGTTGTCGCCAATTTAACGGTACGTCGAAATCCCGCTGTTGATGCCACTGAAGAGCTAACATTGGTTGGTGAAAACCTCCAATTAGTGTCAGTTGCGATTGATGGCGTGACTCAGTCGCCAGACAATTATCAACTCAGTCATCAAGAGTTAATGATTACCTCAGTCCCTGATCAATTTACTTTAAAGATAATAACCGAAATTGACCCCGCTAATAATCTAAGTCTAGAAGGGCTTTACTTGTCTGACGGTATGTATTGTACGCAATGTGAAGCACAGGGTTTTCGTCGTATTACTTATTATTTAGATCGCCCCGACGTTTTGTCTATTTTCACCACTAAAATAACAGCTGATGTAAAGCAGTACCCAGTACTGTTGTCAAATGGCAATCTAGACAGTTCGGGAATGGCAGCTAACGGTCGCCATTGGGCTAAATGGTCTGACCCGTTTAAAAAGCCAGCTTATTTATTTGCTTTAGTGGCGGGTGACTTAGCCGTTGTTGAAGACAGTTTCACTACCATGTCAGATCGTCAGGTAGCTCTAAAGATTTATGTTGAAACTAAGGATCTAGATAAGTGTGGTCATGCCATGCAGTCACTTAAAAATGCTATGAAGTGGGATGAAGAAGTTTATGGGCGTGAGTATGATCTTGATTTATACATGATTGTTGCGGTTGATTTTTTTAATATGGGTGCAATGGAAAACAAGGGCTTGAATATCTTCAATACTTCTTGTGTTTTAGCGAATCCGCTAACTCAGACCGACATGGCTTTTCAGCGCGTTGAAGCGGTTGTTGCTCACGAATATTTTCATAATTGGTCTGGTAATCGTGTGACTTGCCGCGATTGGTTTCAGCTAAGTCTCAAAGAAGGTTTTACTGTTTTTCGCGATGCGAGTTTTTCAGCTGACATGAATTCAGCTACCGTAAAAAGAGTAGAGGATGTTAGCTTGTTGCGTTCTGCACAATTCGCAGAAGATGGAGGGCCTATGTCTCATCCTATTCGGCCTGAATCTTATATTGAGATATCAAATTTTTATACTTTAACTATTTATGAAAAAGGGGCTGAAGTGATTCGTATGATGCATCAGTTTTTAGGTGCTGATAAGTTTCGTGCTGGCAGTGATCTTTACTTTGAGCGTCACGACGGTGAGGCGGCGACCTGTGAAGAATTTATTATCGCTATGGAGGATGCTAGTGGCTACGATTTAGGCCAATTTCGACGTTGGTACTCGCAGTCTGGCACTCCAGTACTCGATGTGACGGGTGATTGGAATCAGCAGCGCGATTGTTATACCTTAACGGTTAATCAAGCCTGTCCTGCTACACCGGGCCAGCTTGAGAAGTTACCTTTTAGTATGCCTATAAAAGTTGCTTTAGTGGCACCGACTGGCTTGCTAAGCGTTAACTGTGATTCGCCATCAGCGAAATCGTTAGAGGGGGGTGAATTTCTTCTGTCGTTGACAGAGCCGCAACAGCAGTGGCATTTCTCTGGTGTAGGTCAAAAACCGGTGGCTTCATTGCTTAGGGGTTTTTCTGCGCCAGTTAAATTAAATTTTAATTATCAGCCGCTGGAATTATTACAATTAATTGATGCCGATGATGATGGCTTTATTCGCTGGGATGCATCTCAGCGTTATGCACTGCAATTAGTTCATTCTCATCTTAATGGCGAGCAAAAGATTGACAGTGAGGCGGGGCAGCAAGCTGTTAAAGCCTTAGGCGTATCCTTGTCACGGCTGCTGGATCAGGCTTTGATCAGAGCGGATCGTAATAACAACTATGATGCTGCGTTAACAGCTGAGATCATACGTTTACCTAGCTATGCCTATGTAATAGAGCAATTTGACTGTGTTGATATTCATGCTATTAATGAAGCCTTAGAATGTTTGCAACAGTCGTTGTCATCGCAATTAAAAACAGTCTTGGTAAATTGCTATCAGCAATTACAACAACAGTTGCAAGCGCTTGGCAATTACCAGCCATTGGCCGAGCATGTAGCTTTAAGGAGCTTAAAAAACACGTGCCTTGCATTTCTTATGCGCAGCAATGATCCGAGTTTAATTACTTTGGCTGAAACTCAATTTGATACAGCAAATAATATGACTGACCAATCGGCTGCACTGAGTGCCTTAGTTAATTGCCCGCTTGCAGACGCTGCAGCTGCAGCTCAGCAGCGCCTCGACCGCTTTTACAAGCAGTGGTCATCTGAATCTTTAGTGGTTAATCAATGGTTAACAGTGCAGGTCGCTAGCAACAAAGCTGGCGCATTGGGGCGCGTTCGAGCGCTAATGAATCACGAGGCCTATGATAATACTAATCCTAATAAGGTAAGGGCACTAATTGGTGGTTTTTGCATGCGAAATATCACGCAGTTTCACGCCCAAGATGGTTCTGGTTACGAATTGCTAAGCACTGAAGTTATAAGGCTTAATACCATGAATCCTCAGTTAGCTTCACGGCTTTTGTCACCGCTAACGCAGTGGCGGCGCTTTAAACCTCCTCAATCAGAGCTAATGCAGGCAAGCCTTCAACGTGTTGCCGCTACCGAAAACTTATCGGCGGATGTTTTTGAGGTGGTGACGAAAAGTTTGGCCGTTAGCTAAACTGTAATTGTTAAAAGAGAGAATCGAGTTAAAATCATTATATCTTCAAGCCAACTGTTGGCGGCAATAAGTGCATTATAATTTATAGTAGGTGCCAAATTATGATAAATGATCCCGTTGAACTTCCTGCAGGAACAGTCGCCTGGATAGAATCAATAACCGCTGAGTCCGTGTTAACCTTACGTCGTCACGTGGCAAGAAGAGAGGCATGGGTCGTTGAAACTGGTTCAGATTCGATGAGCAAGCAATCTTATTTCTTAAGAATCGATAGAGCGGGTGCTAAAGGGCATGGCGGGCCATGGAGCTTGCTGCGCGAAACGAAAATTATTCAGGCCTTAGCGGCGACCGATGTTCCGGCCCAAAAAATTATTGCATGGCACGATGAATTGCATTTAGCGCTGCAGGAAATGGTGGTTGGTGATTCGGAGCTCGACCAATTTGAGCGGCCACAGCAACACGCAGTAATGATGAATTTTATGGCTGCTTTGGCTGATTTGCATCGTTTAGACCCACACACGTTGAATTTGTCAGAATATTGTCTATGGCCAGAATCTGCCGAGCAGCAGGCACTGAGTGAAGTCTATGTCATCGAAGGTTTGTGGCGATCAATACCCGCGCCACCGACAGTGGGTAGATTATTCTCGGCGTTTGGGCGGCGCTGGTTAGAAAATCATGTGCCTCAAGAGTATCAGCATACGGTTCTCGTTCAGGGCGATACGGGTCCGGCTAATTTCATGTTTGACGATGAGCGAATTACTGCCTCGGTTGATTGGGAGTTGGCGCATTTTGGTGACCCGATGGAAGATTTAGGCAATATCGTTGTTCGTGATTATTTTTATCCCTCTAGCGGCGGAAATTTACAGCCCTATTTTGCTCACTATGAACAATTGAGCGGCATTGTTTTCGAGGCGGATAAGGTTAAGTATTATACCGTCCAGCAGCTTTTACGTTCAGTCATGTCACTCATGTATACGGTTCGAACACTGAAATGGAATGACGAAGTGGCGATGAATTTAGGCTATGAAATAAATTGTCAACGCGGCATGTGTGATGCCATAGCGCGGGCAATGAACTTTCCATTTCCGTCTGAATCAATGCCAGAGTCAGTCGTCAAATTAGGCAACGATGACCAAGAGTCGGGCATTGTTTTCTCTTTAATAGAGCAGCAACTGCAACGGCAGGTTTACCCTGCACAGTCCGATAGTTTTATTGCTCATCGGGTTGAGCATATTAATGCTATGGTTGAGTTTCTACGTCGTAAAGCGTGTTACGGTTGTCACTTAGATGAGTATGAGCAAAATGAAATTGCTGTTATGATGGGCTCATCTTTTGACGATTTACCCTCGGCCGAAGATGCCTTGCTTGCGCGAATTGAAAGCATGGATTCAATTGCAGATGAACAGCTCATCTTGAAGTACTTGCACGCAAGAGCTTATCGCTTGGAAGATTTGATGGAGCCTTTGGTTCGTCCCTTTGCCAACCGATTTTTGGCTAAAGTCGATTAGCTGCGTTAATCGTTTATCACTGTTTGAAGATAAGTTGCTATGTTGGAAAATCCAAAAACTGAGACCATCGTTAAAGCGAATGAAACTGGTGTTGGGCAACGAAAAATCATTCACGTCGACATGGATGCTTTTTTTGCCTCGGTTGAACAGCGTGACACGCCAGCTTACCGCGGTCAGCCTTTAATTGTTGGTGGAGACCCTGAGCGTCGAGGTGTTGTTGCGGCATGTAGCTATGAGGCTAGGGTGTTTGGGATCCATTCGGCTATGTCATCGTCTCGAGCAAAGCAACTCTGCCCATCGGCTATTTTTGTAAGGCCTCGATTTGAAGCATATAAAGAAGCGTCGCTAGCTATTCATGAGATTTTCCATGAATACACCGACTTAGTTGAGCCCTTATCTCTTGATGAAGCCTATTTGGACGTTTCTCAAAGTCAATTATTCTCAGGATCAGCAACCTTAATTGCTAAAGACATTAAGCAGAAAATATATTCAAGCACTGGTCTTACGGCCTCGGCAGGCATTTCTTATAATAAATTTCTCGCAAAAATTGGTTCTGATATGGATAAGCCTAACGGTTTATTTTTGATTTTACCGCAAGCAGCTAACGATTTATTAGAGTCCTTAGCTATTCGCAAATTTCACGGTATCGGCAAAGCTACCGAAAGTAAAATGAAGGCGCTTGGCATTCACAATGGCTATGATTTAAAGCAGTGGAGTAGGGCTAAGTTACAGCATCATTTTGGTCGCGCAGCGGTTTACTACTTTGATATTGTCCGTGGGATTGACCATCGCAGTGTCGAGAATAATCGTGTTCGAAAGTCAATGGGAGCGGAGACAACCTTCTCAACAGACTTAATTGATCGGCAAGAAATGTTACGTTGCTTAGAGCCATTGGCAGAAAAAGTAGTCATTGGCTTACAGAGCAAGCGCTTTGCAGCTCAAACGATAACGTTAAAAGTGAAATTCGATAATTTTCAGCAGATCACTCGTAGCCATACTGAGGTGCGTGCATTTACTGAATTGAGCGTTGTGTTGAATCGGTTGACTGAATTGATGCAGCGTACCGAGGCAGGACAGCGGAAAGTTCGTCTGCTGGGTTTGAGTCTGTCTAATTTAAGCTTGCTGGATGAAAATGAAGCCTCTATTGAGCAAATAAGTTTACTGTAGTGATTGTCTGCGACGATCAGCGAATGATCTTGGTTTATTGGTATTTAATTGGCTCACATTATTACCATTTGGCTTATGCTTTTGAGCCCAGAATCTATTAATAGGGTGGTTTGATCACATTGAAAAAATTAACAAGGTTTCAACATTTACAGTTACGCTATCGCGGGGAGCGTTATTTGACGAATGTTATCCGTTCATACAGTGTGTTTCTTTTTTTATTGGCTGGCTTGGTTCTGCTCCCATCCTGTTCCGTGCTTCAATCTGAGCCCACAGATTGGTCGGCAGATTGGCCGCCTGAATCATATTTTCAGGCGGCTTATCAGTTAGACAAGGCCAATCAAACCGAACAAAGTTATGCAGAGTATATTCTCTGGATTAAACGGTTTTATTCGGGTTGGTTGTTTTATCCGGGAGGTTGGGATGGCATGGTTCAGCAGCTATTGACCACCAAGAAAGTACCTGTATCAAACGCGTGGTTTCGCCAAGAAATGCTCCAAGTGGGTGCAAGCATCAGTTCTGAGTGGGCCAAGAGTGACAATCATCGGCTGATTAATAGTCGTCATTTATTAAACTGGTCCGATGCCGTCAGGCGATCCGTGGCATTGGGCCAAGAAAAGTGGTTACTGGCAGAGATTACCGCAGATGTTGTGGGTTTACTGGATGGGACTCTCTCGGCCTCTGTCATCTCGTCAAAGCCGTATTTTGCGAGCGATAACATGGCCGAAGAGTTCGGGGATGACTTTGACTTTTAGTAAAGGCTGAAAAATAACCACTTATTATTCAGGCCGAATAATCGACAAAATCACCTTTTGTTGATTTGTTCCTGCATCGGCATTCTGATAAGCTATTTCTCCATCTTTGAGTGGCCAATCCTGCCACTAGAATGTATATTTTTTGTACTGAATGTCGCCGCATTAGTCCGTGTGACATCGCCAAACGCCAGACGATTGATTGATCTGGTAGCAATCCTCTGTATTTTACTGACAGGCTGTTTAATTATGACTGAAGCATCATTGACGAGATATATTTTCGTCACAGGCGGTGTGGTTTCT
>DDED01000196.1:9641-15008 GCA_002336035.1 Cellvibrionales bacterium UBA1963 | reverse complement strand
AGTAGGTATGAATCGGCGGGAACCACGCTCTGTTGTGTTCAATAATGTAATAGAGGCCGACGATTCTAATTTGATTAATTACATAAACGGTTATGGTGCCGGCCACTAATCCAGCAATGGTTTGTCGAAAGCTGGCACCAAAACCGATAATAGCGGCACTGAGCATAAACCAAACCCCAGAACCATCACAGCCGCGTACAATATTCATTTTTGCACGCGGTGACACCAGAGCGTTATTGGAAACGACAACCGTTCTGTCGGGCGTTAATATTTTGATTGTTTTTACTGCTGCATGACCAATAATATTAGGATAAAGGGTATTTTTCAAGTAATCATCGGGTATCTCATGGTAAGCAAAATGAAAAGCAGCGTAAAGAATACCGGCAACAACAATAAAACGAAAACTTTGAAAATCCACACTGTCACCTGTTTATGAGTCTAATAATGTTTAAGTATAGCATTGAACTATTGGTTTGCTTTTGCTCGTGAGCATCGATTATTTTGACCATTTTGATGTTAACTTGGTTCATTACTTTACGCCAACTGTAGCAATTTGGTCATTATTAGGTGTTTTTTGCAGGACTAGACCGTATTTACCATTCATGCAGCTATCGTTCTGAGTTAGGCTGGTCATAGAATTAAGCATTTTTGGATCGATAATACTGTTTTGACCAGTGATATCAAATCCGTTAGTGTAAAGAAAAAATATACAAAATCGATAGCAAGTCAAGGTTAATAATTTATTTAAAAGTTGAGGAGTATTGTATGCATCTAGGCTTTAGTTCAATGAATAATGTCAGCGATCCAGCGCCAGTTGAATTGGCGGTTGTATTGGAGCAAGCTGGATTTGAGTCTCTGTGGTACGGTGAGCATAGCCATATACCTTGCGCTCAAAAAACTCCTTACCCTCCTGGCGGTGAAATGCCCGAGCCATACAAGCGAATGATGGATCCTTACCTTTCATTAATGGCTGCGGCTTCAGTTACCACCACTTTAAAGTTGGGCACTGGAATAGCATTACTGTTAGAGCGCGAGTTACTCTCTCAGGCAAAGACAATAGCTACCTTAGACCGATTAACCAACGGCCGCGTATTAATTGGAACAGGCGTTGGTTGGAATGAAGAAGAGTTTACTAACGCGACTCAAATGCCATGGAAACGTCGTTATTTAGGTTTAAAAGAAACGGTATTAGCGCAACGCGAACTGTTTTCTAAAGCTGAGCCTGAGTTCCATGGTGAGCTGATTGATTTTGATTCCGTTTGGTTTGAACCTAAACCGCTACAAGCTAATGGGCCGCCGGTTATCTTAGGGGTAATGGGGCCTTTAGGTGTTAGGCATGCTGCACAGTGGGCAGATGGATGGATGCCTGTGGATGTGGCTATGCCAGATATTGAGAGCGGCATAAAAGATTTTCGCCAACAAGTGAGTGATTTCGGTCGCGATCCTGATGCCGTTGAAATCACTATGGTTGCAATGGGTGAAATCACTTCAGATTTATTAAAGCGCTATCAAGATATGGGCATTGCTAGAGTCAATATAGGGGTTGGCATGGCTAATTGGGACAAGCCTGAAATGGTTATGCCTATGATAGAAGAATTTTCTAAACTGATTCCTTCACTTTAAAACTGCGGCTAAGCTTCTCAAATGATAACAGTCTATCACTCATCATTATCACGCTCTGTTAGGGTTCTTTGGCTGGCAGAAGAAATCGGTTTAGCCTACCAGTTAAAAACCGTTGAAATGTTTTCAGCTGAAATGCAGCACCCTGAATTTTTAGCGGTTCATCCGCAGGGTAAAGTGCCAGCAATTGATGATGATGGTTTTATTTTGTGGGAAACTGCAGCAATTTTTGATTACTTAGTCACAAAGTACAGTGACGGCAGTTTGATTCCATCTCGTGATACTGAGTTAGGTGCTAAGGCCGTGCAGTGGATTCATTTTTCCGAGGGATCGCTGGCTGTCACCATGGGTGAAATCGCTGCTCATAGCGCTTATCTGCCAGCTTCGCGTCGTATTCCTGCTTTGGTAGAGCGTGGCCATGAACTGGCGCCACAGATAATAAATATTGTTGAACAGTCTCTATCAGGTCAGCCTTTTATTTTAGGAAAAGATTTTTCCGCGGCTGATATCATGTTGGCGTTTGGTTTGAATATTGCCCGCCATTTAAATTTTGTCAATCAATCAACGCCAAATTGCTTAGCGTATTGTCAGCGTTTAGAGCAGCGTGCAGCTTACCAGCGTGCCTGCGATAAGTAGTGTTGAGTGTTGAATTTATCCATTGGTCACATTTTTTAGGAAACCACCATAATGTATAAAGTAATTCAGTGGGCGACTGGCGGTGTTGGTCGTGCGGCGATTGAAGGGATACTTGATCATCCTGAATTGAGTTTAGTCGGTTGCTGGGTGCACAGTGACAGTAAGGTTGGTAAAGATGTTGGTGAGATCATTGGTCGAGATTCTGTAGGTATATTTGCGTCTAGCGATATTGATATGTTGCTCGCTTTAGATGCTGACTGTGTTATGTATAGTCCGGTCATGGCTGACCCAGAGTTAGTGGCTAGGATTTTAGCGAGTGGTAAAAATGTGGTTACGCCTATGGGTTGGTTTTACCCCGGTAACCGTGACGTAAGTGGATTGCGAGAAGCTTGCAATCAGGGAAATAGTACTCTGCATGGAACCGGCATTCATCCAGGCGGAATTACTGAACGCTTCCCTTTGATGGCTTCAGCATTATCCAGAGCGATTACTCATGTAAGAGCCGAAGAGTTTTCTGATATACGCAGTTACGGTGCGCCAGCAGTCGTATCAGATATTATGTTATTTGGTAAAACGCCGGAAGCAGCGGCATCAAGCCCAATGCAGGGATTCTTGGGCGATGGGTTTATGCAATCGGTTGAAATGGTTGCAGATGAATTAGGTTTTGATCTTGATCCTGAACCAATTGCAACTCATGAGGTGGCTGTTGCTACTCAAGCAATCGATTCACCGATCGGGCTGATTGAGCCGGGCTTGGTGGCTGCCCAGAGATTCACTTGGCAAGCCACCGTGCGCGGACAAGTCGTGATTACGGTTCGCGTCAATTGGTTTATGGGTGAGGAGCACCTTGACCCACCGTGGAATTTTGGCCCTGAAGGCGAGCGTTTTGAAGTTGAGGTTAGTGGTGATCCTGATAGTAAATTAACGTTTCACGGCTGGCATCCAGAGTCATTAACCGAAGGTTTAATTCGCAATGCCGGAGTTGTTGCCACCGCTATTCACGGTGTCAGCGCTATCCCTTATGTCTGTCGTGCTGATAGTGGCATAAAAACATACCTTGATTTACCATTAGTGGCTGGGCGAGCTGCCCCTGAACTATCAACGTCGCAGGGATAATGTGATACTCTTGATTAATTAATGCCGTAGCAATTTAATCGCTAGTATTGAACAAGAGACGATGCCAAAAAAGACCCAACCAAAAAAGACCCAACTTAAGCCCAATGTGTCGGCTCCGGTCGACACTTTATTTTTACACCCCATGGGGGCGGTCGAGGGCTTTACTTTCGACAGATCTGTGGCGGCAGTCTTCCCCGATATGATTCAGCGCTCGGTCCCAGGTTATAGCACCGTCGTTGCTATTAGTGGATTATTAGCGCAGCGTTTCGCCCAGCCGGGCACCCAATTATACGATTTAGGATGCTCCTTGGGCGCTACCAGTTTCTCGATGGCGCAAGCTGGCACACAAGACTGCGAGTTAATCGCGGTTGATAGTTCTAAAGCGATGCTTGATCAGTTTTCTGTCACCTTAAGTGAGCAGAATTTACCAATGCCTATTACGCTTATCCATGCCGACATCAACACTATTAAAATTGAGCGAGCATCAGTGGTGGCTTTGAACTACACCTTGCAGTTTGTTGCGATTGAGCAACGTGTAAAATTATTGCAAAAAATTCAGCACGGCATGGTGACTGGTGGCGTCTTGTTATTATCTGAAAAAATCCAGTTTGACGACACCTCAGTGAATGAATTATTTGTTGAATTACATCATGATTTTAAGCGTGCTAATGGTTACAGTGAACTTGAAATAAGTCAAAAACGTGAGGCGATTGATAACGTCCTTTTGCCCGAATCTTTGCAAGTGCATCGGCAACGATTAATCGGCTGTGGTTTTAGTCGAGTTGAAGTTTGGTTTCAGTGTTTTAATTTCGCCTCGTTAGTGGCGTTTAAATGAACTTATACGATTATGCGCCGTTGATCAAATTGCTTGATCAGCATTCGATGCCAGCGTTAGCCGCGATGGTTGATGACATGGTGAAAAGTGGTTTAGATGTTGAGCGTCATGGCGATATTCCGCGCTGGCAGGAGGCGATTGCATCGTTACCAAGTTTAGACGTCGACAGCGTTGAGCTTAATCACGATACTATTACCGTTAAAACGGCGGTTAAAAGTGGCGCCAGTGATTCGCAACAGCACCGTTTACGTTCAGCGTTAATGGGCTTGCATCCTTGGCGCAAAGGACCTTTTGAATTGGCGGGGGTAGTCATTGACACTGAATGGCGCTCCGACTTTAAATGGCAACGGCTAGCAAAAAAAATAAAACCACTAATGGGAAAGCGAGTGCTTGATGTGGGTTGTGGTAGCGGTTACCACTGTTGGCGAATGGCTGGGGCTGGGGCTGAGTTAGTTGTCGGAATTGATCCAACTCCGTTATTTGTCATGCAGTATTGGGCCTTACAAAAATATATTCAGCAGTCAAATGTTTGGGTGTTGCCGACGCGAATGGAATCTTTACCCCCAAAGTTAGCAGGCTTTGACAGCGTTTTCTCAATGGGCATACTCTACCATCGCCGTTCGCCGTTTGATCACTTACTAGAACTGCGTGATGTGTTAGCCAAGGGTGGGCAATTGATCTTAGAAACTTTAGTGATTGATGGTCCTGAAGGGCAGGTATTAGTGCCTGAGGGTCGCTACAGTAACATGGGCAATGTTTGGTTTATTCCAAGTGTATTAACTTTGTGCCAGTGGCTGAAAAAAATGAAGTTCTCAGAGATCGAGGTTTTGGATGTGTCTACGACTAGCTTTAAAGAGCAGCGGGCTACCCAGTGGATGAACTTTCATTCCTTGATTGATTTTCTTGATCCAACGGATGTAACTAAAACGGTAGAAGGTTACCCCGCTCCGCAAAGAGCGATAGTTGTTGCCACTGTATAGTGCTGACGCTGGGTTTAAAATGAATTTTCAATAATGAATAAATGGAGGGTTTTATGAGTCGATTGGCAGGAAAAACCGCAATTGTTACTGGCGGAGCAAATGGCATGGGCGAGGCGACAGTTCGCTTATTTATAGAGCATGGCGCAAAAGTAGTCATTGGCGATATTCAGGATGAGGCGG
>DDED01000196.1:0-9310 GCA_002336035.1 Cellvibrionales bacterium UBA1963 | reverse complement strand
AGCCTTGGCTGATGAACTTGGTGATGCCGCTGTCTTTGTTCATATGGATGTCAGTCAAGAAGCTGACTGGACCAAAGCCGTAGCCGCTGCTCAGGCTTTAGGGACTTATAATGTATTGGTTAATAACGCCGCTGTTCTCATGTTTAAATCGATCACTGACACGACACCTGAAGATTATCTTAATGTTATTCGGGTTAATCAGTTAGGCACATTCTTAGGCATTCGCTCGGCGATTGAACCCATGAAGGCGGCAGGCTGTGGTTCTATTATCAACGTTTCTTCAATCGATGGTCTGCATTCTGCAACGGGTTTATCTGCCTACTCATCCTCTAAATGGGCGGTGAGAGGTTTAACCAAAAATGCGGCGATTGAGCTTGGCCAATACGGTATTCGAGTGAACAGTCTTCATCCGGGAGGGGTCTATACCGCCATGGGGGGGGCCGAGCATTTAACCGTCGAGCAAATGAATGAGGCAGTCTATGCCGATTTTCCAATTCCTCGTGTTGGTCAGCCTATTGAAGTGGCCTATGTGAGTTTATTCTTAGCCTCGGATGAGGCAACTTATAGTACGGGTTCGGAGTTTGTCGCTGATGGTGGCTGGTTCACAGGCATGCGCAGGCCCGGTTCTCCTTGTTCTTAGCTTATTTTGAGCGTTGACAGAAATATTAGCAGGGAGTCGTTAAAAGCGGCGGCCTGCTCTTGTTGAACAAAGTGCCCAGCATTTTTTATGATACGATTAATCCGTAGATCGGGTACTCGTTGTTGCATAATATCAAGCGCATTGTTAGTCATTAGCTTTAGTACGGGATCTTCACTGCCACTAATAAACGCAGCAGGAACGGTGATGTTTTTATCAGCATAGGCTTGCTCGAGCTGCCAGTTAATATCGGCAACCCGATAAGAATTTAAGCCGCCAGTAAAGGCGTTTTCCTGCCCGCAGCGTTCATATTCATTGACATAAAAATCCATGTCTTTCTCGCTTAACCATGGCCATGGCAGTGGATAGTCAGGCTCTGCCAGCACGTCGAGATACCCCGTGCCTTCACTTGGGTATTGGGTCCAATTAAGGAGATTGCCTTCGGCACTTAGGGCCCAAAATAGCCGAGTTAAAAATAAGCGACTGTGCTGGCTTAGTTCTCGATCAGCAGGGCCTACTGTCTGAAAGTAATGCATGTGAAAAAAATGATCTGCTCCTATTTCGGCGAACATTTTTGTAGGTTGAATCGCATTATCGCCTAAGGCATAGCCAAACGGCACGCTGACACCCACCACGCCAGCAACAATTTCTGGGTGTCTGGCCGCTAAACTCCAAACCAGATTAGCGCCAAAATCATGACCGACAAATACCGCTTTGGTTTCGCCCAATTCGTGCAATACCGCCTGTAAATCGGCTATTTGATTTTCCACATGGTAGGCTGAAAAATGTTCTGGCCGGTCACTTTGTCCATAGCCGCGCATATCTAAGGCGAGAGCACAAAACCCAGCATCAGCCACAACTTGCATCTGCTGGCGCCAACTGTATGCCAGGCCTGGAAAGCCGTGACAGAATATGACTAATGGGCCACTGCCTTGAGTCAACCCATGCAAGGCAATGTGATGGCCAGGAATGCGTATTGAGGTGAGCTCACTCATCGTTATGAATCTTTAAAGCCGGTGATATGTTTCGCTGCTTGGTAAGCAAACGTCATGGCTGGTCCTAACGTTGCTCCGGGTCCTGGGTAGGTGGGCAAGACGGCCGCGCTACAATTGCCCGTCGCATAGAGTCCGCTGATTGGCTGCCCGTTTTCTGCCAACACTTGGCCGTCTGTATTGGTTAAGAGGCCACCGTGGGTGCCAAAGTCACCTGCATCGGTGCGCATAGCGTAAAAAGGTGCTTGGGTTAGCTTTGCTAAGCAAGGGTTAGGTTTAACGGTGGGATCGCCGTAGTAGCGGTCATAGGCTGCATCACCTCGTTGGAAATCAAGATCCTTTCCAGTGACGGCAAAATGATTAAATTGCGTTACCGTTTGCTCTAAGGCGGTAGCATTAATGCCTGCTTTCTCACCGAGTTCAGAAATAGTGTTTGCTTTTGTAATTAATCCTTCATTAAAAAAAGATTTTGGTAATAGCCAATCGGGGCCAGTTAAGGGGAATGCCGAGTAGCTATTTTTAAACTTACTATCGAACACCATGAACGATGGCACGCAGCTATTTTCTTTGCTGTGGTTTTCAAACAAGCCTAAACTCCATGACATATAGTTTTGAGATTCGTTGCCGTAGCGCTTACCGCTTTGATTGACAACAAAAGTACCAGGTAATGATTTCGTTACGATACTTAAAAACGGGTATTCTCTGCCGGGCACTGTAACGGTACTGCACCACCATGCGCCATCCATTTGCGCTGTTTTTGCACCAATATTTTGGCCTGCGATAATTGCATCACCGGTATTTGTTTTTATTCCTGCGCTCCATGCCTTGTTTGTAGGTGCAGGAAGATATTTTTCTCGCATTGCTTGGTTTTGTTCAAAACCGCCCGCAGCTAGCATGACGGCTTGTTTGGTTTTAATGCGCAAGGTTTTTCCTTCACGCTCGATTACCGCACCAATGATGGTTTCTACCCCAGAAATATTTTCGGTGATTAACTCGTGTAAAGCTGTTTCTCGCCAAATAGGAACATCGCGCGCTTTTAATGATAAGAACAATCGTGAGATGCCTGCCATACCACACGTTAATCGTCTGGAAATACGGTGCTTAAACCGCCACGGGAAATCGGTATAATACTTTAAAACCAATTTAGCTAAGGCTTTAAATCGGCCCTGAAGTCCGCCAGTAATCATTTGACCTTCAACTTGAGTGATCATAAAACGCTTATAAACGATTAATGCGCTTTCATGAATATGCTTAAAGTCGTCGCCTAATTCTGAACCAAGAATAGGCTCAGGTTCAAGGGAGCGATGACCGTTTCTCGCCCCAGGTAAGTTGCTGTAGTAATCGGGGTAATGTGCCAGAGAGAGGTAACGCACTAAGGTATTGTGATGCAAAAAGTCTAACATCTTTGGCCCGTTTTCTAGGTAAGCATCGATCATTTCATCGCGACGCACTTCAGCGGGTATCGTTGATTCGAGATATTCTTTTGCATCTTCAATGCTGTCATCGACGTTGAGCGCTTTTGAATAACGACTGCATGGGACCCATATTCCACCGCCAGACATTGCACTGGTGCCGCCGATTTGTTTTCCTTTTTCGATAACAAGCACAGACTCAGATCCCATTATCTTAGCGCAAAGTGCAGTCGTAAGACCGCCGTTGCCGGAGCCTACCACCAGTACATCAACTTCATGATCAAAAGAGTCATTATTCATATTTAGCTATTTTAGTTAGGGTGCTAGAAAAAGGTATAATATAAAATTATTCTATGAAAGGCTCTTACTAGCGCTTAATAAAGCGAGTATTGAGACTTTACTAGGAATCTGATTGAAGCAATAGTCGCATACTGGAGGGGTTCTGCTCTAACCACTGTTGGGCTGGTATACCGCTTAAATCACTTACAGCGATACTACGGCTGAGTGAGCTCGATAAAGCAGTGGCGGATAGGCGACGATAAAAAGGCAATTCATCGACAAAGAAAGGCAACAGCCTCTCTAAACTCTGCCCATTTTGATTGGCTAATTGAAATTGTTCTGCAAAGTGTTGTAATGCCGCCAGCACATCTTCTTGTTCAGCTAATAATTGGCTAGGCTGAATAGTCCACGTCATATCAGATTGCAGATGACAACGACCCACGAATTGGCCTAAACACAGATCACCTAGTTTTTCTGGCTCGATCAGGCTTAGTCGCCATTGGGTACCTGAAGCGGCATTTTTCCAATAAAGATAATAGTCTTGTTGAGGAACTGGTTTGAAATGAAATTCAGCCGAAAGAACCAGCAGAGAGGTGAAATATTGACTGAGGATTTGTTCCGCTGATTTAATCTCGATGCGGGACGGTGAAAGGGCATCCCATGCCGCTAATAATGGCACCACACCTTTGCCTTGAGGGTTACCCAAGGGTTTTTTATATAAAGACATCATAAGATCATTGGGTTCCTATTTTTCAAATACAGACACTATCTATACGTTAGTGGTCGTTTTTGGTTTGGTTTTCTAGCATCGGTGACATTTTGCCTCATTTTGCTGTTGATTGGCGGCATCAGCCACTAGGTTCAGACAATATAAATTACGATAATAAGGTATGATTTGTTTAATTAAGATAACCCGAGAGTAAAAAGGCTATGGATTTTCATTTAACTGACAAGCAATGTGATTTGCGCGATGAATTTCGCGGTTACTTTGATACGTTGATGACCCCAGAATTAGTAGCGGAGCTTGTTGGCACCCCCGGTGAAGGCGGCGGACCACTGTACCAAGCGGCTATGAAAAAAATGGGTGACGACGGTTATATTGCTCTCAGTTGGCCAGAAAAATTTGGCGGGCGGGGTTTATCAGCACTCGAGCAATACATGTTCATTGAAGAGGTCATGCGGGCAGGTTTCCCATTCCCCTTTTTGACTACCGAGTCAGTCGGTCCTATGTTGCGTGACCATGCAAGTGATCGCGTTCGACAAGAAATAGTGCCGGGTATTGTGGCGGGCACGTGTAATGTGGCGATTGGTTATTCTGAACCAGAAGCAGGAACGGATTTAGCCTCATTAAAAACACGGGCGGTGCGTGACGGCGATGAATGGGTTATCAATGGTCAAAAAATGTGGACCAGTTTGTGCCATATGGCCGACTATGTTTGGTTAGCAGCCAGAACCGATCCTGATGCGCCTAAGCACAGGGGCATTTCTATGTTTATTTTGCCAACCAACGCTGAAGGCTTTAGCTTGTCGCCGGTGCATACTTTGGGCGGTGTGAGAACCAATGCGACATATTATGAAGACGTTCGTTTACCGGCTGATGCCTTAGTCGGTGAATTAAATAAAGGTTGGAAGCTGATTACCAGCCAGTTGAACCGTGAACGTTTGGCCTTAGTAAACGTGGGCTTTTTTAGTCAAAAATACAATGTTCTGGTTGATTGGGCGCAAAGCACCTACTTAATTGATGGACGCAAGATTATCGATCAACCGTGGGTGCGGACACACTTTGCCCGTATTCGTTCGAGCTTGGAAGCTCTGCGACTGATTTGCTACAAGCTTGCTTGGCAGATGGACAGCAATGAATTAAATATGGCAGATGCCTCTGCAGCGAAGGTTTATGGCACAGAGTTGTTTGTCGAGATTTATCGTTTGGCCGGCGAAATTATTGGCCAGCACTCTGTATTGAAACGTGACTCTGATGATACCAACATCGGTGCAACAATTGAAAACCTATATCGAACTGCATCGATTATTACTTTTGGTGGCGGCGCTAATGAAGTGCAGCGAGATATCATTGCAGCCGCTGGCTTATGGATGCCAATCGGCAGTCGAATGAGCTAGCATTATTCTTGAGACACTTGAGTGAAAAATAGAACAAACAGATTTTTATAGGAGAAAGCACGGTGAAATTTTCTTTAACCGAGTCACAGGCCGAGATACAACAGTTAGCCAATAAGATCCTCCAAGAGCAGGTAACTGAAGAGCGTCTGCGCAACTTAGATAAACAAGTGAGTGGTGAGCGGTTTGACCGTGATTTATGGCAGCAATTGGCCAGCGCAGGATTATTGGGCGTCGCTATTGACGAATCGCATGGTGGAATGGGCTTTGACTATTTTTCTTTAAGTTTATTACTTGAAGAGGTGGGCCGCAGCGTCGCCGCTGTCCCTGTTGTCACTAGTTTAGCCGGTGCCGCTATGCTTCTAACCGAGTATGCAAGCGCTGAGCTTCAGCAGCAATGGTTGCCGGACGTGGTCAATGGTCAGTCGATTTTGACCGTTGCATTTTCTGAGGCAATGAGTACTAATGACGTGACGCCACATACTGTTACAGCAACGAACAATGGCAGTGATTATTCGCTTAATGGCGTCAAGCATTATGTGCCCTACGCCCAACACGCAGCGGGTATTATTGTGAGCGCTAAGATCAGTGATGATGAAAATGTACTCGTCATGATTGATCCAAGCCAGGCTGGGGTGACTTTAGATAAGCTTGATACTACAACGGCAGAACCACAATCAAAATTGACCTTAGCGAATGTGATGATCTCGTCTTCGCAGGTTCTAGCTGTTGGAGAAAAGGCTAATCAAGCGATTCAATACGGTGTGAACTGTTTACTCACCGCTTATTGCAATGTGCAACTAGGTGCGAGTGAAGCGGCATTAAGAATGACGGCAAAATACACCTCCGAACGTAAGCAATTCAATACGGCAATCGCCTCTTTTCAAGCGGTGGCACAGCGAGCAGCTGACGGTTATATTGACGTTGAATGCCTTCGACTTTGCACTCAGCAAGCGGCTTGTTTATTGTCAAATAAGGCCAGTGATCTTGAGTCACAGCGGGTCATTAATGATGCGGTGACGATGGCAAAAATTTGGGCGGGTGATACCGGTCATCGCATTAGTTACACAGCCCAACATTTGCACGGTGGTACTGGTGTTGACCGTGAGTACCCACTTTGGCGCTTTTGCTTATTATTGAGACAAATGGAATTCTCAATGGGTTCAAGCCAACAGCATTTGACTAATTTAGGTGATCGTATCGCCGAGTATTCAGTCTCGATGGCTTAGGCTGATTTTTTGTTGCAAAAACGGCTATTTAGCCGTTGTATTTATTGTTCCTGATTGCGACTGCAACGCAATTTTTTTTAACAAATTATCATTCAATTGCGGTGGCTTGTCGCAGAGGGTTTCTAATCAATATTTGATCGGTTACGCTAAAGGCATCGGCAGCAATAAACACCCACAACATCATGCGCTTACAACGATGAACGCCGTTAACAATAATTAGCGTCATTGCTGATGAGCATGACCGTCCATAAAATGCTGAACGATTTTCCTATACTATGGTTAAAGTTTTAACTGGAAATTTTGGTAAAGCCGCCCGCCTCAATCGTGTTAAGCGATCGAGCATGTGCCAGCACGGTCATCACCGTTGGCTCACCGATAAGACGTCTAAATTTGATGTTAAGCAAGGCAAGCTGGTCACCATTTATCGGTGCGCTAAGTGCGACAAAACAAAAGCTATGTTGGAATAAAATGGCTTAAAAACCTTAAAATACGTTTAAAATCCGATAAATGTACGTTTTTTGGCACGATTAGGGGTTTAAACGCCTAGAGATAGCGCGTACGATTTTAGTGATGTTAATTGATTGTGGTTTATCCATTGCAACGCACAGACGGTGGTTTGTTTCGATGACTGTGAATGAGGCCTTTATTAATGACGACACATTATTGTTACACTGAATCTCCTTTAGGAAGAATTCTATTGGTGGGTGATTTTCAAGGCCTGTCCCGATTGAATATTCAAGATGGCCCTTCACCACTCCTTCCTGAAATGCATTGGCGCAAAGATGGCGCTTTTTTTATGACCGTGATTATCCAATTAAATGAATATTTTGCTGGGAATAGGCAGCAATTTAAGTTGCGGCTCAATCCTATAGGGTCTGAGTTTCAGCGCCAGATATTAATGTCGGTCGCCCGTATTCCCTTCGGTGAAACGGCCAGTTACAGTGATATTGCTCGCGCTGTCGGTAAACCGAAAGCGGTCAGATCAATAGCTTCTGCAATGAAAAAAAATACGTTGCCTATTATTTTACCTTGTCATCGCGTGGTGAGTCGTTCGGGTAAGCCCTCTGGTTATAACGGCGGCGCATCAGCCAGGGAATGGCTAATGAATTTAGAGTCAGGTCAATATCAAGCACGGGGTGAAGATCAAGGCCATGGCAACTCTGCAGACATCAATGCCGAGTACGATGATAATCAGAACGCGTCATCACTCAAAAATAGCCGTAAAACGACAAAGTCTACGCAAGGTGGTGACAACGCGGTGGGGGCATAAAAAAAGCCCTAAAAGGGCTTTTTTGTCATGACAGAAAGTGTTACTCCTCTTTAACGACCAAAGTAATCCCAATCCCTTCTTTCGCTTGTTGTGCGGCATCGGCTACCGCTGCATATGTATTGGCTTTGGCTTCGCTATGAGCGCTGATGATTACTGATCCCTTTGGGTTCTCGGCAAGCTTACGCTGAATAACTGAACGAACTGATCGAATGTCAACCCTGCGTTGGTCAACAAGGATTTCGCTCGAAGCATTGATATTGATCAACACATTCTGATTTTCAGTTGGAATATCGACTTCGGGTGCATCGTCAGGGCGGTTAATCTCAAGCCCAAACTCCTTAATAAACGAAGCTGTCACTATGAAAAAGATCAGCATAATAAATACAACATCGAGCATTGGTGTTAAATCGATTTCTGACTCTTCTTCATTGGCACTTGCATGACGTGTTCGTGACATTGATAACTCCGGCATCTGAGGCGGTATGAGTGATGGCTAAATAGCAGCGAGGGTGTTTTCTCGGTTAACTAGCGTATGCGGCGATATATTAGCGATTTAAAGAACGAAATAAAAGTAATTTTCACGTCAAAGGGGTAAAAACGCAACCTTAATTCTGGCTGCCATCGATGATTATTCGAACGTTTCAGTAGCGTTTAAGGCCTGGCCCCTTTCATGGCCTAACGAAGGAAAGATGTCGTTGAGAATAACAAACAGGCAAGGGACAAGCAGTAACGTAATGACAGTAGCAAATAAAATGCCGAAAGCCAGCGAAATAGCCATTGGGAGCATTTCTTGAGCTTGTAGGCTGGTCTCAAGCAGTAATGGAAAAAGACCGAAAAAGGTGGTGAGTGAAGTGATCAATATTGCTCTAAAACGCTGTTTGCACGCGCCGGTAACCGCTTCAGTGATGTCTTGTTGAGCCCTTAATCGTTTATTGACTGCATCGGTAAGTATCAAGCTGTCATTCACCACCACACCGGTTAACGCGATGACCCCGAAAAATGACATCATGGAAAAAGCGGTATCCATCCACCAGTGCCCAAAGACTGCACCAATAAAACTGAACGGAATAACCGTCATAATAATAAGCGGTTGATAGTAAGACTTAAGGGGGATAGCAAGAAGCGCGTAAACAGCGATAATAGCCATAATAAATCCTTGGGCCAAACCTTGAATCAACTTGGCGGCTTCTTTGGAGTCGCCGTCGGTTTCAAAGTGAAGACTGGGGTAGGCCTTCACCAATTTCGGCAAGTCATTTTTCATGATTTGTGCACTTACTGCGTCAGGATTGTAATAGCGTTTGTCAATTTTAGCGGACACATTGACTGCTCGCTTGCCATTGATTTTATTAATGGAGGCATAGCTCAATTGCGGCTTG
>DDED01000107.1:5066-6765 GCA_002336035.1 Cellvibrionales bacterium UBA1963 | reverse complement strand
TGGTGAGATGGAAGTCTGGGCGCTTGAAGCTTATGGCGCTGCCTATACGCTGCAGGAAATGCTCACGGTGAAATCTGATGACGTTAATGGCCGAACCAAAATGTATAAAAATATCGTTGATGGCGATCATCGAATGGAGCCGGGCATGCCGGAGTCATTCAATGTTTTGGTGAAGGAAATCCGTTCTCTAGGTATCGATATGGAACTAGAGCAGGATTAATTTGTCGCTGACATCCCATAACCAAAGGGGGTATTGTTCGATTAAACAATACCCCCGTCACACTCCATTGGAGGATTGACCTTGAAAGATTTATTGAATTTACTAAAGTCACAGGGACAAACAGAAGAGTTTGACTCTATTCGAATTGGCCTAGCATCGCCGGGTTTAGTGCGCTCATGGTCGTTTGGCGAAGTGAAAAAGCCAGAAACCATTAACTATCGAACTTTTAAGCCTGAGCGCGACGGTTTATTTTGCGCAAAGATTTTTGGTCCTGTAAAAGACTATGAATGTTTGTGTGGGAAATATAAGCGTCTTAAGCACCGTGGCGTTATTTGTGAAAAATGCGGTGTTGAAGTTGCCTTGGCTAAAGTTCGTCGTGATCGAATGGGGCACATAGAGCTAGCCAGTCCAGTCGCACATATTTGGTTTCTAAAATCATTGCCGTCTCGTATTGGTTTACTACTTGATATGACTTTGCGTGACATTGAGAGAATTTTATATTTTGAATCTTATGTTGTCGTTGACCCAGGTTTAACGACGCTAGAGCGTGGACAGCTCCTTGGTGACGAGCAATATTTTGAAGCAATGGAAGAATTTGGCGATGAGTTTGTCGCAAAAATGGGCGCTGAAGCAGTTCAAGCATTACTCATTGACTTAGACCTTGAAGAGTTGGTCAGTGAACTGCGCGAAGAAATTCCAAATACTAACTCAGAAACAAAAATCAAAAAGCTGTCGAAGCGTTTAAAACTGATCGAAGCTTTTTTGGGCTCAGGTAACAAGCCTGAATGGATGATCCTTGAAGTATTACCGATTCTACCGCCAGATCTACGGCCATTAGTGCCTCTTGATGGTGGTCGATTTGCCACTTCAGATTTAAATGATTTATACCGTCGAGTGATCAACCGTAATAACCGTTTAAAGCGCTTATTAGAGCTAAACGCGCCAGATATTATCGTGCGTAATGAAAAGCGTATGTTGCAAGAATCAGTTGATGCCCTGTTAGACAACGGTCGTCGTGGACGCGCGATTACGGGTTCAAACAAGCGACCACTAAAATCGTTAGCCGACATGATCAAAGGCAAGCAAGGTCGTTTCCGACAAAACTTGCTTGGTAAGCGTGTTGATTACTCAGGACGTTCAGTTATTGTTTGTGGTCCGACCCTGCGTTTACATCAATGCGGTCTGCCTAAGAAGATGGCACTTGAATTATTTAAGCCGTTTATTTTTGGTAAGCTCGAAGCGCGCGGCATGGCGACAACAATAAAAGCCGCAAAGAAAATGGTTGAGAAAGAGCCCGCTGAAGTATGGGATATTCTCGCTGAGGTCATTCGTGAGCATCCAGTGCTGTTAAACCGAGCACCCACTTTACACCGCTTAGGTATTCAAGCGTTTGAGCCATTGCTGATTGAAGGCAAAGCGATCCAGTTACATCCATTAGTTTGCGCTGCATTCAACGCTGACTTTGATGGGGATCAGATG
>DDED01000107.1:0-4749 GCA_002336035.1 Cellvibrionales bacterium UBA1963 | reverse complement strand
GACTTTGATGGGGATCAGATGGCGGTTCACGTGCCCTTAACGATTGAGGCTCAGTTAGAAGCGCGTGCATTAATGATGTCTACTAACAATATTCTTTCGCCGGCTAGCGGCGATCCTATTATCGTGCCTTCTCAGGACGTGGTGTTGGGCTTGTATTGGATGACCCGTGAGAGAGTTAACTGTAAAGGCGAAGGCATGATTTTTGCCGATACTGAAGAAGTATCTCGTGCTTATGGTGCTGGTCAAGTTGACTTGCAGGCACGTGTTAAAGTAAGAATTCATCAGGTAATTAATAATCTTGACGGCGATAACCTTGAAACTAACAGCGTGGTTGATACCACCGTTGGACGCGCATTGTTGTGGCAGATTGTCCCCGACGGGTTAAGTTTCGATTTGGTCAACTTAAACATGTCTAAGAAGGCGATATCACGAATTTTGAACGCCTGTTACCGCGACGTAGGCTTAAAACCGACCGTTATTTTTGCTGACCAACTGATGTATACCGGTTTTGAGTACTCAACTAAGTCGGGTAGCTCAATCGGTGTTAACGATTTTGAAATTCCAAAAGCTAAGGCTGATATTATTGACGCAGCCGATGATGAAGTTAAGGAGATTGAAGATCAATACGCTGCTGGCCTAGTTACCCAAGGTGAGAAATACAATAAAGTTATCGATATTTGGTCGCGTGCAAATGACCTGGTCTCAAAAGCGATGATGGAGGGGATTTCGACCGAGCCAGTGACTAACCGCGACGGTGAAGAGGAACGGCAGTCTTCGTTCAATTCAGTCTTTATGTACGCAGACTCTGGCGCGCGAGGTTCACCAGCTCAGATTCGACAGTTAGCCGGTATGCGTGGTTTGATGGCTAAACCCGACGGCTCAATTATTGAAGCACCTATTACGGCTAATTTCCGTGAGGGTCTTAACGTGTTGCAGTATTTTATTTCGACTCATGGTGCGCGTAAAGGTTTGGCAGACACGGCGTTGAAGACAGCAAACTCGGGTTACTTAACTCGTCGTTTAGTTGATGTGGCACAGGATTTAGTGGTAACAGAAGTTGATTGTGGCACTACCTCAGGCTTATTAATGACGCCGGTTATTGAAGGCGGTGATATTATTGCCAGCTTGGGAGAGCGCATCCTTGGTCGAGTGGTTGCTACTGATATTATTCATCCTGACAGTGGTGACGTGGTTGTCGCGGCTGGGATAATGATCGATGAAGGCTTAGTTGATACCTTAGAAGAAGCTGGCGTCGACGAAGTGTTAGTTCGTTCAGCGATAGCTTGCGATACTCGTCATGGTGTGTGTTCACAATGTTATGGTCGCGATTTGGCCCGTGGGCACATCGTTAACCAAGGTGAAGCCGTTGGTGTTATTGCTGCACAATCTATTGGTGAGCCAGGTACTCAGCTAACTATGCGGACTTTCCACATTGGTGGTGCGGCATCGCGAGCAACAGCTGTCGATAGTGTGCAAGTGAAGCAGAATGGTAAGGCGCGATTGCACAATGTGAAATCGGTTGAGCGCTCTGATGGTAAGTTAGTCGTAGTTTCACGATCGGGCGAATTATCGGTTACTGCGCAAGACGGTCGTGAGCGAGAGCGTTACAAGGTGCCTTACGGTGCTGTGTTATCGGTCAAAGATAACGGTGAAGTTGAATCTGGGCAAACCGTTGCTAAATGGGACCCGCATACTCATCCCATTATCACGGAGGTTGCGGGCACAGTTAAATACAGCGGTATGGAAGAAGGTATTACCATTAAGACCCAGACCGATGATTTAACTGGCTTGTCGAGTAACTCTGTGATGGACCCAGCTGAACGTCCCGCGGCAGGTAAAGAGATTCGTCCTGCGATAACTTTGGTAGAAGCTGACGGAGAGGAATTGCGTATTCCAGGCACGAATGTGCCGGCGCATTATTTCTTACCGTCTGCCGCCATCTTTAGTATTGCTGATGGTGGACAATTAAATGTGGGCGATATCATTGCTAAAATGCCGCAAGAAGGCTCAAAAACACGTGATATTACCGGTGGTCTACCACGGGTTGCAGACTTGTTCGAAGCCCGTAAGCCAAAAGAGCCAGCTATACTAGCTGAAATTAGCGGTACCGTTAGCTTTGGTAAAGAAACAAAAGGTAAGCGTCGTTTAGTGATTACGCCAACCGATGGTAAACCGTTGGCTAACGGTAAAGATCACTACGAGGCACTTATTCCCAAATGGCGTAATTTAAGCGTGTTTGAGGGTGAGTATGTTGATAAAGGTGAAGTGGTCTCTGAAGGAGCGCTAACCCCGCATGATATTTTGCGCTTGAAGGGCGTGAAAGAATTAGCCAAATATATCGTCAATGAAATTCAAGAAGTGTATCGATTGCAGGGTGTAAAAATCAACGACAAGCACGTTGAGGTTATCTTGAGACAAATGTTGCGTAAGGTCACTATTGTTGATCCGGGCGATACTAACTTCATTCGAGGTGATCAGGTTGAGTACACGAAGGTGCTTGAGGAAAACGATATTGCTGTTCTAGCTGAAAAGCAGCAGGCCCTTTATGATCGAGAATTATTGGGAATCACAAAAGCATCGCTGGCGACAGAAAGTTTTATCTCAGCGGCCTCTTTCCAAGAGACCACGCGGGTATTAACAGAAGCGGCGGTTACCGGTAAGCGTGATCGTTTGCGCGGCTTGAAAGAGAACGTAGTGGTTGGCCGTTTGATTCCAGCCGGTACCGGTTTGTCGTATCATGCTGAACGCAAAAAGGCGCGTGAAGTGGGTGATGTCGATGAGTTTGTCACCAAGAGCACCGATGAGATTGAGGCAGAATTACAACAAGCCTTAAATCAAGAGGTGGGCGGCGAGACTTCGACGCAAGATGCAGAGACAGAAGCCTTAACGCAGGAATTAAGTCAAGAGCTAAGTCAAGAGCTATCGGCCCAGATGCCTGCTACTGACGAAGGCCCTGAAGCTGAAGGTAATGCTTAAGGTTTTATCTGTGAATATGCAGAGCTAGAAAAAAACCGCGCTTTATGCGCGGTTTTTTTTGGTTTTTTAAAAGAGCCTATGGGATGTTAAGACAGCGAAATGTTTCAAATGTAAACAAATAGTGCCTTAAGAGCTAATGAGTAATAAGGCGGCTATTAAAAATAGCCGTTAGGCAAAGGGCATAACGGCTGTGTCATTGAGGTTAGTGACTTGCTGATGATTGTTTGTTGCGGGGGCGTGATAAGACAAGCCCAAGCAAGGCTGAACTAAACAAAAAGGCAGAGGCAGGCACGGGTACAGCTGAGGGATTAACGGTGTTGCCAATATCACCATCGTGGACGGCCCAGATATGGTAGCCAGAATTTCTACTGGCATAGTCGAGCATCTTTCCGGCTTGCATTTTAAATGTCCAAACTTTGTTTCCGGGAAGTTCTTCGCTCAGCCAATATATTGTATTTTGAATATTCTCAAAGCTGACAGATAAGCCAGTATTGCCATCAATAAAAGTGTCGTTGGTTAATGATCCAGAATTACCCAGATTATTGTAAAACATATGTCCTAATTCGCTGTCAGAGGACCAGCCCATAGTGGGGTTCTCGCCAGCAGAGGGTAATCGCCAATTATTATGACCGGCTAAATCTAGACTATCCGTCCAAGCCACTGCGTCATTAAGAGACATCCATCCTGAGCGATACCATGGTGTAGCGTCTGTTGTCTTAGCATAATTAGCATCTTGCAACCATGTGATGTCAAGAACATCATCGTAAATGAGGCCATTGCCACGGTCATAAAGAGCAGCTTGGGAATGAAGTGAAGTAGAGATTAAAAGTAGATAAAATAGCGGACTAAAAATAGTTTTCATGAAGACACCCCTTTACATAAAAGTCGCAAACAAATACACATTTACGGAATCAGGGGAGACTCCAATGGGTGAATATTGCCCAAATAACCACCGACTGTCAATAGATAATCAATAAAAAAAGGTCTGACATTGCAGGTTTTTTCAGATAAATCGTGTAAAGGCCTGCAAGTTATTGATAACCAGTGCTTTTAATTTTTCGATGGTTGTTAAGGTATGGTTATACAGTCAAGAGTTTTACAATTGCATCGCAGCGATTTTTTCGTTGCCATAAATAGTGCTTTTTACCCAATTTCAGAAGCTTTCGATGTATAATCAGTGGCTTGCCAATACCTCTAAGCAACCTCATTAAGGGTCTTCATGTTGAGCTATTTCATTATGCGCTTAAAAGCCTTTTGCTTCGCTTTATGCCTTTTTTGGATTTGCTTCTCATCCTTTACCATGGCACAGCAAGAAGCGAGTCGTCCAGTTAAAACTTTATCTGAGGGGGCCCAGGCAGCGTTTCAGGTTGAGCGATCGGTGGCTCAGGTGTTCGGACAAAACTTATTCACCGGGAATTTCTCGAACCAACCGTTCACTGGCTTTAACCCCCAGTATCGTATTACTGTCGGCGATAAAATACGTTTACAATTGTGGGGAGCGATTGAAAACCAGTCCGAACAAGTCGTCGATCCACAAGGTAATATCTTTATTACGCAAGTTGGTCCTATTCATGTCGTGGGCGTCTTAAACAGTGAGTTGACTAAAGTGATACAACAGTCACTGGCTCGAGTGTACAAAAAGGATGTTTTTCTCTACGCCAATTTGCTGTCATCGCAACCAGTGAAGGTCTTTGTCACGGGTAATGTGTTAAGGCCCGGGTTGTATAGTGGCTTATCATCAGAATCAATTTTAACCTACCTCGACCGAGCGGG
>DDED01000022.1:14388-14508 GCA_002336035.1 Cellvibrionales bacterium UBA1963 | reverse complement strand
CGCAGCCGGCGCAAGTGAATCGTTGATCAGCATTACGTCATTCACCACCCAGTGGAAATGACACTCTAGCTTCATTGGAGGTTTATTCAGGTAGGCCCGTACATAAACTCTGCGCAGCAG
>DDED01000022.1:9496-14140 GCA_002336035.1 Cellvibrionales bacterium UBA1963 | reverse complement strand
CGCAGCAGAATGTTCAGCTTATATGTACGGGGGATCTACCAGGAAACCCCATCTTGTCGTTCAGCAAATACACCGCCAAACCGTCATACGCGGACCCATGCCCGCAAATAAAATACACAAAGATGAAGTTTTAGGTAGGTAGGTCCGTACATAAACTCTGCGCAGCAGAATGTTCAGCTTATATATACGGGGGATCTACCAGGAAACCCCATCTTGTCACTCAGCAAATACACCGAGCCTCATAACATAGGTTGCATTCTATGTTATGGATTGATTCATGGGGATTATAGTGGCAGTGAAATACGTTAAGATATCCACAGAAAGCAAATTATCTTAAATATTAAGGCTCTACCAGGAAACCCCATGATGAAATAGTGAACAGCACATTGAAGAACTGATTAACTTAAAATCATTATTGACTATTTAACAGACAAAAGAAAGCTTTAATTGTAAAACAATCAAATTTATTGAGTTTTAGGCCTTATTACTTACCATGAACCCCTTTTGATAGAGTGTCCGGCACATCAAAATTCTAACGAGCTAACAATTTAACTGCTTTTCAAACGGCGGTAGTGATGCAAGCAACTGTTTTCCATAGCTTTTTGTTATTATCCTTCGATCCAACAACGTTACTCTGCCTTGATCAAACTCACCTCTTAACAATCGCCCACAAGCCTGTAAAAGTCGTAAAGAAGCATTGGGGACGGCAATATCCCAAAACGAATTACCGCCGTTACTTTCTATCCATTCGCCCAGTGCCTCGTCAATGGGACTATCAGGAACCGCAAAAGGTAACTTTGCAATAATGACCTGGAGGCAATAATCACCGGGTAAATCTAACCCCTCAGCGAAACTGGCCAAGCCAAATAAGACACTGTTGGCCCCTTCATCTACGGCCTTTTTGTGCTGATTAATCAAGTACTGTTTAGATCGTTCGCCTTGCAGCAGTACAGAATGACGAAGGGTATCCTCTAGACCTTCATAAACGGCCTTTAACTGGCGGCGCGAAGAAAATAAAACTAGCGAACCACCGTCTTGCGATAATAAATCTGGCAATAACTGTATGATCTCTTCTGTATGGCGGTCAGCCTGTGTTGGATCACTGAGCATTTTGGGTACATGAAAAATGGAACCTGCGAAATTTAAATCGCCTAATATTTTGAATGATCGATCAGAGTCACCCGTCCCTATTTGTTCAATAAAATGATCAAAGTGCCCTAGTGCTGCCAACGTTGCAGACGTTAAAACCGCAGCAAAGCAATGCTTCCAGAGCAAGCGATTCAATGTATCCGCAGCTGATAATGGCGCCATATAAATTGAAAAATCAAACGCCATATCTGAATTAAGTTGATGTAACCATCGCGCTGTTGGTATAACGGCTTCATCATCACCGATTGCATAGTCTGTACAAAGCAAATGCGCTGAATCACAGTTGTTAATTAACTCTCCCAATACTCCATATAATGCCTCCCTATTAGCCTGATCATTATCACGGTCATCCGTGAAACTCGCCAAAACGTGATCTGAAGTTTTTTGCAATACACCACTTTTTAAGCTGTAACATTGGCCTAATTCGTGAAAAATTGGCTTCAAAGTTACAGGAACAACACCGTGGCTAAAACGCAGTTCATCTGAACTATTCAGAAGATGACTTTGTTGTTGAAAAACCTGCTCTAACAAGGGAAGTAAATTGACTAAGCTAGCATCTAAAGCTTCATCAATTTGTGCGATTGACTTAATTGTCCTGTGTAAATCAGTGTGCTGAGGAAATAGTTTTTTTATTCTTGCCGTAGTTTTCTGGGTCGTCACGATGCGCCTTCTTTCAGCATCTATTGACACATGACGACTTAAATGATTTTGAGACTTTGACGGCAGGTGATGCGCTTCGTCAAAAACATAAATAGTATCTTGAGCCTCTGGCAAAACATTGCCGCCCCCAGTGGCGAGATCAGCTAATACCAAATCGTGATTAGCCACCACGACATCAGCACTGCGAACTTCATCACGGGCGCTAAACAGAGCGCATCCTTGATAATGAGGGCATTTTTTTCCACTGCAACTGGCTCTATCAGCACCCACTAACGACCAATCTTCTTGTGTAATTGGTAGCTCCCAATTATCACGATCTCCGTCCCATGTTGATCCTGAAAAAGCACTCTCTAGCAACTTTATTTGAGCAAGAGAAGTATCAGATAAACGAACGTCTTCATCAGGAAAAAGTCCTTGTGAACTTGACGCCTCACCGAAATCTTTGATGCGCATTGATGCTTTACTAAGACAAAAATAACGCTGCCTACCCTTAGCTATAGCGAAGGTAAAATCAAGCTCACTAGTTGCTTGAAGATTAGGTAAGTCACGAGCAATTAATTGCTCTTGTAAGGTGACCGTTGCTGTGGAGATAACCAATTTTTTTTGCAGGGCTTTTGCCACTATAATTGCCGCAATTGAGTAAGCAACTGTTTTCCCCGTGCCGGTGCCCGCTTCAACCAAACAAACATGATCATTGTAATCAGGCCGTCTTTCACCCTCGTTTCCATAGGCAACGGCACTAAGCGCCTTAGCAATAACCGCAATCATATTACGCTGGCCACGCCTAGGTTTAAAACTGTTAGACGATAACCACGTCGAGTACGCTTGTTGTATCGTGGCTTTTGTTTCGTCGCTCAACGGCATGAGAATGCATCAATCAATCTGGGTCAAGGATTATTCGGAGGCGCTTAGTAAGCGCAATTGATTCACTATGGGATTGGCATACATATTAAGCACACAAAGGGAATCCTCGTCGTTTATCGTTGCCATACGATCAAGAAAAAATTGGCGACTGACGCCATCCATATCGGGCATCTGATACGAAAAAGCGCTAAGTATTACTAATGCATCGTCTAATGCAGGCTTACCGTACAGCTTTTCATAGGCGATAAGATTGCTTGACTGAATCTGATAAGTAGAACCAATCGCCAGATCTAAGGCCTCAGCAACGTCGACCGCCGTCTCATAATCACCTTTAAGCACCGGTGAAAACCGAATATCAATACGGCCTTTATAGCCAGCAATACCCTGGCCAATACTTTTAATGTCTTCGTGTTCAGCTTTGATATAACTGCCTTGTTGCTTAATCATGGTGAGCTCATGAGCCTTTAAAGCATCACAAGGGTCGTACTGATAAGAAATACTCACCGGCACAACATGCAATTCACGAATATAGTCTGCTAACAAGCAAGTTTTTGGTTTTGCAATGGTCAGCATTTTAATCACCGCAGGATCGGTTTTGTCTAAACCATCTTTTGCCCTACCTTCGCGATGCGCCAACCAGACAGATTCGCCGTCAACCCTGAGACTGTGCCAAATATAAGCTGATAAATTTTTTAATGTTTTGAGCAATTCGCGCGGACCACTGACTGAACGCTTAACAATAAAGCTTTTATTGGTTCGCATTAAATCAGAGGCAAAAGGTTTGGTCAGTAAATTATCACCAATCGCTATCCGAATCGTATCAGCGCCATTCTGGTACATCGCATAATTAACTAACGCTGGGTCGAGAGCGATGTCACGGTGATTACTCATAAATAAGCAAGGCTGTTTAAAATCGATATTTTCCAGGCCATGAATACTGACACCATCGGTCTGCACCGCCAACATAGCATCTAAATAACCGGCCACTATTTTTTGAAAATCGGCCACTGAGTGAATATGTTTCGCCTTATGCGATAAACTTGCCCGAAAGACTGGGCGAATGAACCACGAGAGAAAAGTCGCTAAGCGCGGGAACTTCATGCTTATGATTAAATTGAGGCATTCATCACTGGCAATAATCCGCTGGATAGCGGCCACCGATTCTTGGTCATTATACGGTCGAATAGCATCGAAATCGGTCATTAAAGGTCTTCGCCTATGGCCACAACGTGAGTTGAGCGGTATTATTATGATTCATCAAATAAACTGCCAGAGGTCGCTGCGTAAGTTATACCTACGCAGGCCCATTCACTTGATAAAGAGTTCCCTATTATGAGTGATTGTCACTGCGGAAAACAGCTCTCTTTTGAAGATTGTTGCCTAGCAATTATCAATGACCTTAGCTTAGCCAAAACCGCTGAGCAAGTTATGCGCGCCCGCTACAGCGCTTATGTCACCGGTGAGATAAACTTCCTACACAGCTCACTTCACCCCGATAGCCGCGATGAATTTGACTTTGACTCAACCAAACAGTGGGCTGAAAGCTCAGACTGGCACAGTTTACACATTATTGCACTGAAGGCCGGCACTGAGCAGGACAAAGCTGGCAGTGTTGACTTCATTGCTCATTATACCGATGCCGATGAGGTCGACCATCGTCACTGCGAGCGGTCCCAGTTTAAACGGGCCGAGAGCAGCTGGTTTTTCTGCGATGGCCAGACTATCGCCCCTGAAAAAATCGGTAGAAATGACCCCTGCAGCTGCGGTAGCGGCAAAAAGTTTAAGAAATGCTGCGCTTAAATTGAGCAAGAAGAAAAGAAAAACACAATAATTCGGCGGTTACTTGACCTTGGCGACGAGAATACCTATGATGCACGCCCTTCTATGTGTCATCGCAGGAAGGTATTTCAATCAAGTAGTGATAGACCAGAAACTACTTATACATATATATTGATGCGGGGTGGAGCAGTC
>DDED01000022.1:4366-9147 GCA_002336035.1 Cellvibrionales bacterium UBA1963 | reverse complement strand
ATAACCCGAAGGTCGTTGGTTCGAATCCAGCCCCCGCTACCAATGATGTCGTGCATCAATCATGACCTTCTGATATCCGCTTCACCTCTCTAGCGGCTTAAATGCCAAAAGCTCTGCAGCATTATCCGTAAAATCAATAAATGAATGATGGGTATGCTCGGCATTGTGAATTTGTGCTTCGCTGTAGGTATGGCAAATACCTACCATATGATCGCCGACAAATTTACGTGTACCGCCCAGCCGGTTAATATCAAACATTCGCGCTTGAGAAACCAAATAACCCTTTTGCGCCAGCCAAGCCCACTCTTTTTGTTGTTCATCTTCAGGGTACAAAGCCTCTAGCCATTTTGAAAAGCCCGATCGCAAAGTGTGACCAGCCAGCGCAATGGGCTCAAAGATCTGCCAATCTCTGACCATCCAACTCAGCACGCGCTGTCCGTCTTGAAAGACCTCTAACGGTCTCGGTAGTTTAGCTTCCGTCTCATCAGGAATTTGAATGTCGTATACCCGCACTGACGCTGTGCGATGAATATGTTGGTAGGCTAAAACACTTAAATCAAACAAGTGCGTGCATTGCAAGCGCGGCATTAACTGCTTAGCAAGCTCGCTGGCAGACAAACCCAGCGGCATTCCTATTATGGCTCTTAAGGGATTAACCGCTGTCGGACAGGTTGTCATTGGATAGCGAATAGTCTCAGGAGCAACACCAACAATGCAATCGGCATCAAACACTAATCTAACCTTAAAGGCATGGCTGCTGTCTTCAAGTTCGCCAAACACCCAACCGTCACCAGAGGTGAGTCGAATCCTGCGGCGAAATATGCCAGAACCATAAGCAAGATTTATAGGTGGCTCACTATCAAAAATTGACGTTTCAGACGATGTCTTTGATTCAGTCATAGAACCCATTTAAGCAATAAATAAATCGAATCCCATTATCGCCGAATTGACTCAGCAATTCGTGTGCAAAATCGACCATCCAGCGAGTATAAATGAATAATCGCTTCATATTGACGATAGTGATGGAGTGAAGACTGTTGCACTTCATCACTATCGCCTTTAAATAATCTATGACGAGAATCCTTCGGCACATTGTCATGTTGAGCAACACTAACGTTTCATAACTTTTTATAACCTGAACGCTCCATAGCTTCAGGACCTGCTGTCATTTCGGCAAGTTCACCAAAGTCTGTACCAACGTGAACATTAAGCCCTCCATCAACACCTATAACTTGCCCTGTCACCCACTTAGCCAGTTGGGACGATAAATACACAACCGCATCACCAATATCTTCTGGTTCGCCCGCATGGCCTATTGGCGTGCGCGTTACACAATCTTTCTTAATAGTGTCAGGAATAAAATCACCCATTCCCTCAGTTGGAATATAGCCGGGTGAAACTGCATTAACTCGAATGTTAAATGCTGCTAATTCTAAAGCTGCAGATTTGGTGAGATGTTCTAACGCTGCTTTAGTTGCGCCATAAGGCGCCATCCACAAGTCATTGTAAACACCCGATGTCGACGAGATTGTAATAATACTTCCGCCGTGTTGCTTCATGGCCATGCCCGCATGCTTAATGCAAATAGCCGTGCCTACTATATTTAACTCGCAGCAAAAACGCCATGCTTCAGCATCAAGCTCAAGAATAGGCCCAGGATAACCACTGCCTGCATTCGCAACTAGAATATCGAGTTGCCCTTCTTTATTGGAAGCAGCAGCAACCGCTGAAGTAACCTCTTTTTCGTTAGTAATGTCGCAAATTTTATAATGAACTGACGAGTCAGGCACCAGCGTGCGTAATCGTTCAACGGCATGTATGAGCACATCTTCTCTTCTACCGACAATCAGAACATTCGCGGCACCTTGCGCGAGCAAACGGTGTGCAACACCAAAGCCGATGCCAGTACCACCACCCGTAACAAGGGCATACTGACCTTTTATTAATTGCATAACAATCTCCATATGACTTTAAAGTCGATTTTTTACCCAACAATACGAGAAAATCTTGGCAGACTGACGCCGCCTCTATTGACGATCTCTGCAAACATCGTTAACGGCCTTACCCAAAGCCCCTGCTCACCATACAAAGCTTTGTACAAAACCATTTCTTCCTGCGTTTCACTGTGCCTCACAATATCAATCACTTGATAACGATTGCCCTTAAAATGTTGGTAAATCCCTGGAGTAATGGTTTGCATGGCTAACTCACTTTCTCAATATGCTGAATAATTAATTGCACCGATTCTCTGTTTCGGAAGCGATTAACATCTAAACGGTAGGCCGCTGTAATGGTCGTCACTTGCGGGTCGGGCCATGCGGCAACATCAACATTAAAGGCAATTGCATCAATGATATGCTGGGGATCATCCACCATATTGAGTACGAGCTTTAAGTGTCTTTCACCAACAATACGTTGTTGAACCACCGTAAACTGATTATCAAATATTGGCTCGGGAAAATGTTGCCCCCAAGGCACCGCATAGTGAATCAGCTTAGCAATGTCGAGTGATATTTCACTGGCTTGTAACCGGCCATCACTTAATACCGTGGCAAACAAGTCACTGTCGCTAAGGTGCTTTTTAGTTTCAAGATCAAAAGCAGCGGAAAAAGCTAAAAAATCCTCACGCTTTAAACTCAGACCTGCGGCCATCGCATGACCACCAAACTTAGCCATTAAACCTGGATGTTCAGTAGCGACGGCTTCGAGCGCGTCGCGAATATGAAAGCCACTAATTGATCGGGCCGAACCTTTTAATTCTTGGCAGTCAGGGTCGTCATTAGCTAATGCAAAGCAAATTACCGGACGGTGGTGCTGCTCTTTAATACGCGAAGCTAAAATACCTACGACACCTTGGTGCCACTCTTCATTAAACAAACACATACCAACGGCCAAGTCTTTATCATGGGCGTCATCAATGGCTTTTAACGCGTCCTCAGCCTGCTGCTGCATACCTTGCTCTATTTGACGGCGGTCAAGGTTTATATCGTCTAGAGCTTGCGCTAGATCATTGGCTAAAGCTTCATCCTCAGTTAACAAGCAAGCGATACCAATAGATATGTCATCAAGCCGACCGGCTGCATTTAACCGCGGCCCTAAAGCAAATCCAATATCACTGGCAGATAAATTTGCCGCTGAGCGGTTAGCTATCTTAATCAGAGCCTGAATACCTTTGCAGCACGCTCCTCTGCGAATCCGACGCAAGCCCTGCTCAACTAAAATACGATTATTTTTATCAAGCGGCACTACGTCTGCCACAGTACCAAGGGCAACTAGATCTAAAAACTGCGCCATATTAGGTGCTTTAAGGTCTGTCGAAAACCAGTCACGCTGACGCAACGCAGAACGCAACGCCAGCATGACGTAAAAGATGACTCCCACGCCGGCAAGCGTTTTACTGGGAAACTGGCAGCCAGTCTGATTAGGGTTAACGATAGCATCGGCATCGGGTAATTCTTTGCCCGGCAAATGGTGGTCTGTAATAATGACTCTGATTCCAGTCGCCTTTGCCGCTGCAACACCCTCGACACTGGAAATACCATTATCAACAGTAATTATTAAAGCTGGGTTTTGGTGACGGGCGATAGCGACAATCTCTGGCGTGAGTCCATAACCAAATTCAAATCGGTTGGGCACAATAAAACGAACATCGTTATGACCCATTTGCTGTAAGGCTCGAATAGCGAGCGCACAACTACTGGCTCCATCAACGTCAAAATCACCAACGATTAATATACGCGACCGATTCTCTATCGCAGTAATTAATTCAGCAACGGCTTGATCCATACCCAATAATAAATCAGGCGTCAGTAAACTCGCCAACGAGAGGTCAACGTCAGCTGATGATTTAGCGCCGCGAGCGATAAATAAACGACGCAACAAGGGATTCAGATCGGACTTGAAATCAACCTCATCAGAACGATACTGAGCCTCTCGCTGAAGGACCGAGGTCATAATGCTTATAACTGTTCAGACATGAATTGATTGACTATAGCTCTATCATTCGACAGGACTGTAAATCGTTCTTGACGTTCAAAAAGATCGCTCATATGAGTTGGTAGGCTTGCTGTGATGCCTATCTCTGCCTGCTTGATGGCCTCCGGAAATTTCGCGGGATGAGCCGTGGCTAAAATCACCATGGGTTGTGCTGGATCCTTATTGCAAACCCGTGCAGCACCCACGCCGGTGGCTGAATGAGGATCGAGCAAGTAACCAATGCTCTTATAGGTGTTAGCAATAATGTCACAAGTCGACTGGTCGTCAATAGATGCACTAGAAAATAAAGCCCTTGCTTTTTTCATGGCGGCCTCATCTAACGTAATTGATTGATGATTAAACTGCTGCATTAAAGCATTAATTTTTGCACCATCAGATTCATACAGATCAAACATAAGTCGCTCAAAGTTACTCGAAACGCTAATATCCATGCTGGGTGATAAAGTTTGATGCAATTCAGTACGCGAATAAACTGCATCGCTCATGACCCGATGCAAAACATTATTTTTATTGGTTGCAATAATTAATTGACTAATAGGCAGACCCATCTTTTGAGCAAGATAGCCTGCAAAGATATCACCGAAATTACCTGTAGGTACCGAAAACGCGATAGGTTTTTTTTCCGCTCCTAAAGATAAAGATGCATAAAAATAATAAACAATCTGGGCCATGATGCGTGCCCAGTTAATAGAGTTAACGGCAACTAGTTGAACACCTTTAGGTAAAAAAGATTGGTCTCTAAAGCTTGCCTTGACAATATCCTGACAGTCATCAAAGTTACCTTC
>DDED01000022.1:3662-4054 GCA_002336035.1 Cellvibrionales bacterium UBA1963 | reverse complement strand
ACAGTCATCAAAGTTACCTTCAATGGCAATATTATGAATATTATCCTCTAACACAGTGGTCATTTGGCGGCGCTGCACTTCTGAAACTCGGTCATTTGGATGCAAAATAAAAATATCAATGTTTTTACAGCGACGACAACCTTCAATAGCAGCAGAACCTGTATCGCCCGAAGTAGCACCCATAATCACAACCCGCTGATTGCGCCGCTTAAGCATGTAATCGAGCAAACGTCCAAGTAATTGCAGTGCGAAATCTTTAAACGCTAAGGTCGGGCCTTGGAATAATTCGAGCACCCATTCATTTCGATCTAGCTGAACTAAAGGCGCTATAGCTGGGTGTGAAAACTCAGAATACGTTGCTGTTAATATCGTTTTGAAATCATCGGCGGGGA
>DDED01000022.1:691-3339 GCA_002336035.1 Cellvibrionales bacterium UBA1963 | reverse complement strand
TCGGCGGGGATACAATCGCTGACGAATGGCAACAATATTTCATACGCCAGAGCATCGTAAGATAGACCCGACCAGCTAGCAATTTGATCTTCACTAAATGATGGTAATTCGGCGGGCACATATAGGCCGCCATCGCTGGCTAAACCAGTGAGCAAAACCTCTTCAAAATTCAATGTTGGCGCGTCACCGCGAGTACTTATGTATTTCACTGTCACTCTCTTTGTTCGATGCTACTGAAATAATTCAACTATTGTACCCTCTAAGCGTACAATAACCATTGAAGCCATAAAACTCTAAGCTAAACTTTCGACACGTATAAACGTCACTGTATCAGTCACTGAGTCAAGGGCTTCAATATTTTTCACAGCAGAAGTAAAGATTGCCTCAACAATAACGTCGGTGATTAACACTACCGCCACGTGGCCTGCGGGCAACCCATGACCTTGATGCTGATCAGATTCTTTTTGTAAAACAGCGTCAATACTAATGCCAGAATCACTCAATATTTGCGTGATATGAGACAGCACGCCTGGCTTGTCGTCAACCATTACTCGCAAGTAATACGCACTTTCAATCTCGTTGATGCTTAATACGCGATGCTCAACTAACGTGTCTGCACTCTCGCCTAATGATAATACTTGAGCGTTATAAGGTGCCTCGCTCAGACGAACCAGGTCAACGATATCTGCAATGACCGATGAAGCCGTTGGTTCGGCACCCGCACCCGCACCGTAGTATAGTGTTGCATCGACTGCGTCACCTTTTACAAGTACAGCATTCATCACGCCATCAACATTAGCGATCAATCTACGGTGAGGGATCAGCGTAGGGTGAACTCGCATTTCTATTCCTTTGGCCGTTCGACGCGCTATGCCTAAATGTTTAATTCGATAGCCTAACTCTGTTGCTAAAGTTACGTCTTGCGGTGCTACCGCTGAAATACCCTGAGTAAAGCAATTATCGATATTAAGTGGCATGGCAAAAGCTAATGACGCTAAGATAACCAGTTTATGAGCAGCGTCAATGCCTTCCACGTCAAAAGTTGGATCAGCCTCTGCATAACCCAATTGCTGCGCATCGGCTAATACGTCGGCAAATAAGCGACCCTTATCTCGCATTTCAGTTAAGATATAATTACCTGTGCCATTAATAATACCGGCTAACCATTCAATTTTATTAGCACTTAATCCTTCGCGCAGCGCTTTAATAATCGGGATTCCGCCTGCAACTGCAGCCTCATAGCGAACCGATACACCTTTAGCTTCAGCGGCAGTAAAAATAGCATTGCCATGAACAGCGATTAAGGCTTTATTCGCCGTAACAACATGCTTACCGTTAGCAATTGCCTGCATGACCAACTCAAATGCGGGTTCATAGCCGCCAATCAGTTCAACAACAATATCGACATCTGGATCATTGACCACTGCGAAAATATCATCACTTAACGTTATATCTGCGGTGTTTAAATCTGGTTTTGGTCTTCGTGTACCCACATGAGAAACGCGCATTGCTCGACCCGCACGACGGTTTAAAAGATCTGCATTTCGCTGCATTACCGTTAATACGCCTGCGCCCACCGTTCCCAAACCACAGATACCTATTTTTATCACGTTCACATGACTTCCATTTTAAGCGTAACTCATTCAATAAAAGCAAAAACGCAGCTCCTTAGCTGCGCTTTCAACTCACATCACCAAACTCAATATTTACAAGCCTAAGGCTCGAGCTAACTTATCGGCAGGCATGTAGCCCGGCAATAATACACCCGCTTCCGTAATTAATGCTGGGGTTCCCTTGACACCTAGGTCTTCACCAAGCGCGTATTGCTGGGCGATAGGGTTATCCTCACACACATTACTCGGAATATCACCACCGGATTTAAGTGTTGTTAGGGAGTCTTGCGGATCATCAGCGCACCAGGCAGAAGCCATGTCCTGGTAACTTTCTGAACCGATACCCGCTCTAGGGTAGGCTAGATAGCGTACTTCAATGCCTAACGCATTTAAAGCAGGTACTTCTTGATGCAATTTCTGGCAGTAATAACAGTCAACATCGGTAAAAACATAGACATGCGCCTTATTTTTTTTAGGTGCAAAAACGATCATATCGCGCATTGAAAGCGTCGACAATGAGGCGGCTCGTTGCCTTTCCCTTGCCTGCTCTCCTAAATTAACCAGGTTATTATTACTGAGAGCAAAAAAGTCACCTGTAAAAAAATGCTGGCCATCTTTGGTCAAATAAATGGTGGGACCCTTAGTGATGTCGACCTGAAAAATGCCTTTAACGGGGGTTTCAGTAACCGATTCAATCTGAAAATCAGGCCGTATTTTAGTCAATTTCTCCAGCATGGCCTCATGAGCATGCCCATCGGCAAACGCAGTTAAATGAAGACCTGGAAAAAACAAAAAGCTTATTAAAAATAATATCTTACGCATTGAATTACCCTTTTTTGTCTGAAACTGACCGTGGCTATTGGTATTTGATCGATCTTGATGCCGAACGTTCCGCGATCACCACGAAATTAATAAATTTATTGTAGCAGTTAAATACCCCTTTTGGGGGATTATGCCCTTGGGTGGTGCGCGGCATGCAGCGCTTGCAAACGATGTTTCGCGACATGGGTGTATATCTGCGTGGTCGATAAATCA
>DDED01000022.1:0-379 GCA_002336035.1 Cellvibrionales bacterium UBA1963 | reverse complement strand
TATCTGCGTGGTCGATAAATCACTGTGACCTAATAACACCTGAACGACCCTAAGGTCTGCACCATGATTGAGCAAATGCGTGGCAAATGCATGCCGTAAACCGTGCGGCGATAATGCATTTGTTAAGCCTACTCGAGACGCGTATAACTTTATACGGTACCAAAAAGCTTGGCGTGTCATCATGTGACCGCGGCGGCTGAGAAATACGGTCGCGCAAACGGGGTCAACGCCTGCCAGAGCTAAAAATTCTTTTCTTGCACCCGCAAAATATTGCTCTAAAAAATCAAGCGCTTGGTCACCCAATGGAACCAATCGTTCTTTGCCGCCTTTGCCCAACACCCGAACGACCCCTTGACGCAAATTAATTGATGGCATCGTT
>DDED01000097.1:713-8511 GCA_002336035.1 Cellvibrionales bacterium UBA1963 | reverse complement strand
AAATATATATAATTCAACAACTTATAATTTTCAGTCATTTTTAAGCTGCCCTCTATCACTAAGGACTCAACATGCCAGGATTCGTATTCATAAATCAACATTGGATGGCTATCATTGCTTTAGTTTTTTGCATTCTGGGTTTTAACTCCATCGCCACTGCGAACGATCATTCGGGCAATGATCGTCAACGCAACGTTATCTATATTCTCACCGACGACCAACGGTTTGATGAATTGGGTTTTATGAACCCTATCATTGACACACCCAACATGGATAAGCTTGCACAAGAAGGCGTGCACTTTAAAAATGCGTTTGTCACCACCGCGCTGTGCTCACCCAGTCGAGCCTCTATTTTAACGGGGCAATACATGCACAGTCATGGGGTTGTCGATAATAACAAGGCTGCAAAAGCTGGTACGGTGTATTTTCCAAGTTACCTGCAACAAGCAGGCTATGAGACTGCTTTTATTGGAAAATGGCACATGGGCGGTCATCATGATGACCCACAGCCTGGGTTTAATTACTGGCTAAGCTTTCCCGGCCAAGGTGACTACTACCCCACACGCAAACGAAATGGCAAGATGAGCCAGTTCAATATTAATGGTAAGCACGTCAAACAAAAAGGCTACATCACCGACGAGTTAACGGACTATACGCTCAACTGGTTAGAGCAAGAACGCGATAAAGATAAACCTTTCTTCATCTACCTCTCACACAAAGCCGTGCATGCAAATTTTGACCCAGCACAACGCCATAAAACCCAATACAGCGATGCCGATATTCACGTACCAAAAAGCCAAGCCGATACCGAAGAGAATTACAAAGGCAAACCGATGTGGGTGAAGAATCAACGTAATAGCTGGCACGGTGTCGACTTTCCCTACCACAGTGAACTCGACGTGCAAGAATATAAGCGTCAATACCATCGTGCATTGTCAGCCGTCGATGATAGCCTAGGGCGAATCAACGACTGGTTAGAAGCCAATAACCTTGATCAAAACACAGCGGTTATTTTAATGGGCGACAATGGATTTTTATTCGGCGAGCACGGTCTAATAGACAAACGAAATGCCTATGAGGAGTCGATGCGGGTTCCCTTAATTGCGTCTATACCCGGTGCAAAGAAAGGTCTCGTGGTCGAGGAAATGGCAGCTAATATCGATATTGCACCAACAATTCTCGACATTGCGGGCATTGAAGAGATGCCGCCTCAATTTGCAGGTGACAGTCTACTGCCCTTAGCAGAGGGCAAAAAGGTAGCGAATTGGCGCGACATCCTACTTTATGAATACTACTGGGAGTTCAACTTCCCACAAACGCCAACCACCTTTGCGGTTCGCTCAAACAATTATAAGTTAATTCAATATCATGGCATATGGGATACAGACGAACTCTATGATATCAAAAACGACCCTAAAGAAATGCATAACTTAATTGATGACCCAGATTACTTACGGGTTAAAGTTAAATTACGAAAAGCGTTATTTAGACGGCTAGGAAAAAACGGTGAACATGCTGTTCCATACACCAAAAAATTCAGCTCTGGCTCAGTGTTTCGTCAAATTGATCGATCAAAAGCAGCTGAATTTCCAGATGCATGGTTACGTAAAGGAAATGAAAAAGACTTAAGAAATTTCTTCTTTCCCGATGATAGAAAAATTAAAGCAGGCAAGCAGTAGCAACTTCGCCATCAACTATTGAAAGACCTTAGCATTGGAGATTTAAACGATGAGAAAAATACTCACTACCCTCACTGTAGCACCTTTTTTACTAGCCTCAGCATTGACTGTTGCTGGAGGCCCAATTGATTGGCGCGACTATGACAATGATGGCAATAAAAAGCTCACTATCGAAGAGTTTAGCCAGTTACGCATAACACAATATGCTAAATTTGATCGCAACTCAGACGGCATCTGGTCACGTAAAGAATTCGTCAAAAGGTCTAACAATATGACCATGGCTAGAACAGATGCGCTTCGAAAAAAGTTCAATAAATGGGACGCTAATGACGATGCTGAATTAAACAGCGAAGAAGTAGCTAAATTAATCGCTGGCAACTTCCGCTGGCTCGATAAAAATAAAAGTCGCTCTCTATCGTTAAAAGAAATGCCTAAAAGATTTTAAGATGTAACCGTAAGAGTGACTTTATTTAAGTCACTCTTACGCAATCACTACCCAAACATTCATGTGTAAGCACTACTAAAGCACAAGTACAACCTTTACCCCCGCCACCGTTTCTCATCAATATAAAATCAAGCCTAGCAGTCAAGCGCAACATAACACCTTGTTTTGCCGTTTTGCTTTACTATTAAAAGACCACGATTGAATTATTTTAGCGACTTTAATGCTCGAGCAATTTAAGAGAAATGAACGCGGATCTAAAAGACCTGGTCGATCGCATAATCAATAAACGAAAGAGTCTATCTAAGTAATATGCAAATACAATAATGACCTCTCGCGATACGTTAATGACTGATCAGACAGCCATGCCACTAAACCACGATGGGAGGTTACCCAGCGGTGAATGGCCTAAATTAATCACTCGCCATTTACCGCAAACTGGATGCACTAAAAGTGCTTTGCCTATCGTGAAGAGATAGGTCTTAATGATTTTAGGGTTTAACCTTCAGTGTGATTTTCTTCAGATCACTTTTACGCGAGGATGAACCCACCATTAAGGTAAATGTGCCAGGCTCGACTCGCCAATTCATATCAAGATCATAATAAGCTAAGGTATCGGGTGTAATATCAAAGGTGATTTTTTGGCTCTGCTTGGCCTTCAAATGAATACGCTGAAACCCTTTTAACTCTTTTACCGGTCTTGTCACCCGAGAAACATTGTCGCGTATGTAAAGCTGAACAACTTCATCACCCGCACGATCACCACTGTTAGTCACGGTAACCGATAAACGAGTAGATTCATCTTCAGTGATACGCGAAGCGGATAAAGTTGGCCGACTATATGTGAATTCGGTGTAACTGAGGCCATCACCAAATTCATAAAGATTTTTAGTTGGCGCATCAACGTAACGACGAACATAAGTTGATGGTTTGTGATTATAAATAGCTTGTAGATGGCCCACACTGCGAGGAATCGTAATCGGCAATTTACCACTGGGGTTAACCTCACCAAAAATAATCTCAGCCAGTGCTTGGCCGCCTAAGGCGCCAGGTTCCCACGCTTCGATTAGTGCATCCACATTATCAACCAACCAAGGCTCTGCCAGTGGGCGACTATTAATTAACACCACAACCGTCGGTGTGCCAGACGCATGAATCGCTTGCACTAGCGCTAATTGCTCACCGTATAAATTGATTGTGCTACGGGCAACGTTCTCACCGGCAGTCTTGCCTTTTCTGTCATAACGCAAGGCATTACTTCCAACGACAACAATAGCCACATCGGCCGCTTTCGCGCGCTCTGCGGCTTCAACAAATAATTTTGGATCAAGCGTTTTAATCTGTTCGCCCAAATCAAAATAATCAATACTCGTTGAAGGCTTAGCCACGGCTTTTAAGCCTTCTACAACCGTGATGATATTTTCTTCGGGTTGCTTAAAAACCCAGTCACCCATGAGGGTATGGTTATTCGCATTAGGGCCCGTAACAAATATCTTTTGACCAGCAGCCAAGGGTAATAATTGGTCATTTTTAAGTAACACAATCCCCTGTCTCGCTAATTCTAACGCTGTCTGTTGATGATTAGCATTAAACATAATATCGCTGGCAGCGTCCGCATTTACCTGCGCTTTCTCGAATAAACCTAAACGGAATTTCGCGATTAAAATGGGTTTAACTGCAGCGTTGATGCGCGCTTCTGAAATACGACCCTGTTTAACCAGATTAACTAGAGGCTTAAGAAAATTAGGCCCATGCATATGCATATCGAGGCCTGCATCAACTGCCTGATAGACGGCCTCAGTTTGGTTTTCTGCAACACGATGCAAACCATTAAGCCGTTCGATATCCATCCAGTCGCTGACGACAAATCCTTCAAAGCCCCAGTCTTCTCGTAGCACTTCAGTGAATAAAAAACGGTTAGCGTGGGCAGGTACACCATTCACTTCATTATGGGCAGCCATAAAAGAAAAGACACCTGCATCAACGGCGCGTTTAAATGGCGGAAAATGGTCCTGCTTCAAACTGCGCAGAGAAACATCCATAGGCGATAGATTGAGACCGTTAATAGGCTCACCCCCAGCAACAAAGTGTTTAGCGTTAGCCAGTACTTTTTGGTCACCGATAAAATCACCTTGCTGCAGGCCTTCAATCACTGCGACACCCATTTCACTGACCAGAAAAGTGTCTTCGCCAAAGGTCTCACCCACTCGACCCCAACGCGGATCACGAGCGATATCAATGTTCGGTGTAAAGGTCCACTGCGCACCATTGGCACGCATTTCAATCGCTGTTTCAATATTCGCTTGTCTAACTAAATCAAGATTCCAACTGCTGGCCATGGTTAAGGGTGAGGGGTAAATCGTGCTGCCATTCACCAAACCATTGCCGTGTATGGCATCGATACCAATAATAAGCGGAATACCCATACGACTTTCACTGGCGTATTGCTGTAATTGATTGGCTTCTTTTGGATCAACAACATGAAGAAACGATCCAATTTCGCCACGCCTTATTAAATCTGGCATTTTCGAAGAGTGAAGGTTCGGATACATGCCATGAGCATCACCAGATTGCATTTCTTCAAGTGTTAAATATTTTTCAGATTTTTTAATGTGCTCAATACCCACGTATTGACACATCTGCCCCACTTTTTCAGTTAGGGTCATTCTTGTCAATAAATCTTCGGCACGCATTTCAGCACTGAGAAGAGGGTTTTTATAATCAGCTAAAGAAGTGGCAGATGTAAGTGCCGTGCAAGAGCATACTAGGCCGGCAAAAAAGATCTTATTCATGTTTATAGGTCCGTATCAATATTATTGAGAATCACTTTGGTAACGTTTAAAAAATTTGGTTCTGGCTTTGCCGCTCTTACCTGCTCGACTCCAACTACCACTGTCTTGGGGTTTCTCTGCATCTACTGAGATTAAGTATTGGTTAAGCTGTTGTGACAACTTATTAGCAACATCAGGCTCTATTTGTGAAAGGTCAGTTGACTCGCCAAAATCATGTTTGAGATTAAACAGCAAGCGTCGTTTCGAGACGGGAAAATCTATTAATTTATAATCGCCAAGTCGTATAGCCGAATGTGGTTCATTCATGCCGACGCGATTATAATGTGGGTAATGAAAAATTAAGCCTTCAAAAGGGCGTTCAACAATAGCATCTGGGTCATTAAATAATACGCGAAAACTGCCGCCATCGAGCGACTTGGGAAGGGGTTTTGTTGATCCGGCTAAGTCGGCCACTGTTGGCAATAAATCGTAACTGACTACCGGCGTGTCGGTTTGGCTGTTAGGAGTAATTTCAGGCCCCACCATCGCAAATGGTACGCGAATACCGCCTTCTGTAAGGTCCCATTTACCCCTTAGTAGCGGGCTATTTAGCCCTGCCTTATAGGGACGACCAAGATTTAACTGCATAGGCAACACTGGCATACCGCCGTTATCTGCGGTAAAAATAATATAAGTATTGTCAGCTAATCCTAATGCCTCATAAGCGGCTAATAGGGTTCCTATTGAATTATCGAGGTCTTCAATCATGGCTGCATAAGCTTGATTATTATGTAACTTACCCTTTTCTCGCTTGCCAACATTCTCGTATGAAGACTCGCTATACACAATATTGGAATGCACTGCATAGTGTGACAACTGCAAAAAGAACGGCTGATCTTTATCAACTGAATCACGCATAAATTCTATTGCACGGGCGGTAATAGAATGAACACGTTTGGGGTCATCTTCGGCATAACCGTCCCACTGACGTGAACGATCACTGTTATCAAAACCGGCCTCTTTGTTTTTCGTGTTGCCGTCATGTAGGTCATAGCCATAGCGATCGGGGTCAGCATCGATGTGCCACTTGCCGATATGCGCTGCACGATAACTTGGATCGATCGCTTTGAGCACTTGAGGTATCGCTATTTGGTTATGATCCGCCCGATTTTTACCTAGTACGCGAGTGCGTTGTAGTCGCGCCGGTGTTTGACCAAATTGAATACTGTAACGCGTCGGCGAACAAACGGGCGCAGCAGCATAACCGTTAGTAAAACGCATACCCATATTGAGTAGAGCATCCATATTGGGTGTTTGGTAGTAATCGCTTTTAGCATCGGGAAGGTTTTTATCCATTGGCGCCGAAAAACTGCTCCAACCGTGATCATCGGTTAGTACTAAAATAAAATTAGGTGATGAAAATACCGTTTGACTCGCTAAGCAAAAAACACTTAATGATATAATAAAACGAAATATAATTAACAAAATAAAAACACCTTTGACAGTAAAAAAATCGATTTATGAAGCTATTGAGGCTCTGATGCCTGATAACCTGCGCCTACTAAATTCGGCTCCGATGCGAGAGCATTACCAAAATAATCGGCAGTTGGCACCACACTAACATGACTAAAAATACCTTTGCCTGCGGCAGGAAAGGACGGATGCTGTAGGGGCGACACCGCGGTAGAAGATTGTAACCAATCGATACCTACGGCAAAACTTGAAGGGTCAGTTGTGTTACCTTTAAATGCCAACTCAGTCAGCAGAGGTTGAGTGTCTAAACGAATAAAATTGGGCGATACATTGCCAACAAAAGCATTGCCGCGCATATCCAAAGCTTTACCTTGTTGCCAAGAAAGATTGAGTTTTTTAGCTAGGCTTGCACCGGCTTCAACCACAAATAAGTTATTTAACAACTGGACCTGCTCACCATTAAATTCTATGTAAGGGTCTGAACCTGAGGTAACTAAATAGGTGTTGTTATAGATAAATATCTCACGAGATTGTATTCGTTTCGGTACTGAAAAATCACTGACAAAAATTGTCTTACCAGGAAAATTACTTTTCCCGCCCTCAGGTCGCTCCACATTAACCCTTCGCGTACCATCACCGATACTTATATTATAGCGCCAAATGATGTTTTTATTTTTTCCTAATATTTCAGTGCCATAACCTTCATTGTCATGACTGAAATTGTATTGCACTAAAATATTCTCATTGCCAAAATCGACATGCATACCTGCAGAGTCATTATGACCTCGCGAACTATAAGCTCGGTTATATTGCGCAACAATGTGTTTGCTTCTAAAAAACCATGCCCCACTGCCTCGATTAACTGATAGCGAGGGTTCGACCATTGCGCCAGATCGAATAAAAGTATTACCTTCTAACAGACCCTGCCAAATACCATTCATTAATACACAACTGCCGCCAGTATCTTCACAACGATTATTCGTTATGCGCACGTTAACATCGTAATCGAGAATCGTATCCGTTAGGCCATCAACCCAAGAAGGACGGTGGCGTAAGGCAATACCAAACCGTGCTGTGTGTCGAATAAAATTATCATGAATATAAATGTCACGGGTATTTACCGCTAAAGCTTTGTCTTTTCCAGGTTTCGTTTCAAAGCGAATACCTGTCACTGATGTCTTATTGAACGAACTTCTCGCTCTAATGGGATAAATTTCTTCTACCGTTAAATGATGGAAATTAAACCCAGATAATATTCGCTTACCCGTATTCTTGACCAAAACGCCATAAGCATCCATGTCAGAAATATTCGCTTTAGTCTGTTTACGAAAATTGCGAATGGTTAAATGACTTATCTCGATATGATCTTGATCGATCGAAAGAATAGCTGCTAGTTCGGAACCGCCTGAACCGGCCGAGCCATTAATGACAGG
>DDED01000097.1:0-404 GCA_002336035.1 Cellvibrionales bacterium UBA1963 | reverse complement strand
CGAGCCATTAATGACAGGGGCATCTCCTTCTCCATAAGCGCTAAAGTGGATAGGCTGTCCGTCCTGACCCGACTCATCAATCAATAATTGACCCGCGAAGGTATCACCTGCTTTAAAAAAAACGGTGTCGCCAGCCGCTAATTTTTCCGCGGTCACCCGTGCCAATGTTGACCAAGGCGATGACATTGTGAGTCCATCGTTGCCATCATCGCCAGCCGATGCACTCACATAATATTCGATACCCGCATAACTGGATGACACCATTAAAAAAAACAGTGTCGCAGTCATCAACAAGCATGTCATGAGGCGAGAAAAAAACATTTGCATTCCTAAATATTAACGCTTTATTTAAATGTGTTTACTAAAAGCGTCCGCGTATCCCTATAGAAAAGCGTCGATCAGGA
>DDED01000051.1 GCA_002336035.1 Cellvibrionales bacterium UBA1963 | reverse complement strand
ATAAAAGTATAAAAGTATCGATATCGAAGGTATATAAACGCCCCTCACAATGTTAACTGGCCTCGCGATCAAGAAAGCGTGCCGGAATAATGGCCGCCATCATACTGATCGCCATAAACACTAATGCGACGTTAATCAGCAAGGTGTAATTATTTTCACCGACGATCAATGCAGCGACGAAGGGGCCAGAAGCAAGGCCCATTTTAGAAGCGAAACCACCTAATGCGGCCATCCGCCCCGCTTTATCAAATTCAGCACTCATACCCAATAAATAGGCAATGATAAAGGCCCAAGTAATGCCCACGGCGCAATTCGCGATAATGAATGCCAGTGGGGAGCCGCTGTAATGCAATAGCCATGTGGCCACTAAGGTGACTGCCATGCCGGTTAATACAGGAAAAAAACGACCAAAGCGCGTTGAAAATACCACCACCAATAATGCTCCGAGCACGCCCACCCACGATGCAGCGCCCAACACGGGCGTGATAAAAGCGGGGTCTAAGCCGAAAGATTTACCCAGGCCAATGATGTAAGCAAATACTGCCATATTAGCCGCTTGAAACAAGAATAAGGCGAGTAAAGTAAAGCTCAACGGTTGCAGCTGAATGGCCGGTGCTTGGTGTTCAGAACGACCCGCTGATTTCGTATCGACCGGGTAGTCGGCAATAAAAGGGAGCATTAGAGCAGTGATGACAGAAAAGCCAATCAAGGTGATAAATAGAATCGGTGTACCGAAGTCGGGGACCAGTGGCGGTATGACCATGATACCTAAACCACCCAGCCCGTACTGCACACCCAGTAACATCCCAAAGGTTCGGTCGGGTTCATGGGTGCGGGCAATCACAGTAAAGCCAGTACCCACTAACATGCCGCCAATCAAACCATGCAAGAAACGCATTGCAGTGAGTAGTTGCGCATCGCCGATAAAAATTGAGACTGTGTCGATAATAATTAACCCGCTGAGGAAAACCCACGCAGCAGTTCGCCAATTAATTCGACTGATTAAAAAGACAATTAACAGCGCGCCAACGGCTGCGCCATAAACATTGGACGAGCCAACTAACCCCGCTTCTTTGTTAGTAAACCCTAGTCCCTCCACTAAGCCATCAACCAAAGCAGGCATGATATTGACATAAAACAGCCCAGCCGTTGCTAAAAAAGCCAGTAGTAATCTTGCCAACATACTGTCAGGTGCTGCCTTAGGAAAAGCGGCTTTATTGCTGTTACTAATAGGGTCGGACATCGTGTCTCCTTAGAAATAAAAGCGTACTTTTATCGCATTAATACTTAAGTAATATAGATGAAGATAAGTATGTTCACCATGGTATACAATATTTTCATCGCTTAATGATCGACGGTTAACGCCTGTAAACTATTGGCTAAAATAGTCATGCCTTCGTCGATAAGTGCATCCGAAATTGTTAGCGCAGGCAGGCAGCGAATCACGTTGCCGTGAAAACCGCAGGACAATAATATCAAGCCTTGACGATGGGCTTCGGTCACTAACGCTTGAGTTAGATCCGGGTTGGGTTGTGAGATGTCGCCGTCATGGACTAATTCTATGGCAATCATCGCACCGCGTTCTACTCGTACCTCAGCGATGATATCGCGATGGTTTTTTTGCAGTTCACTGAGTCGCTGGCCAAAATAATCGCCGATGTGATTAGCTTGCGCGACCAAACCCTCTTCTTCAATCACGTCTAGTACCGCTAATGCGGCTGCGCAGGAAACCGGTGATCCGGCGTAAGTACCACCTAAGCCGCCGGGTAAGGGCGCGTCCATGATGTCTGCCTTGCCGATCACCCCTGCTAGAGGAAAGCCGCCAGCGATACCTTTGGCGACACTAATAAGATCGGGCTCTATGCCAGCATGCTCACTGGCAAAAAACTTGCCGGTACGACCAAAGCCGCTTTGTACTTCATCGCAGATGAGCAAAATACCATGTTGGTCGGCGAGTCGACGAAGGGCTTGAAGAAAGGCGTCGGGCGCGGGATAAAAGCCACCTTCGCCTTGCACAGGCTCGACGATAAAAGCTGCAACATCGGAGGGAGCGATATCGACTTTAAATAAGTTTTCTAGGCCTTTGAGCGCGTCTTCAATCGATACGCCTTGTGTGGTGATAGGAAATGGTGCATGAAAAATTTCGCCGGGAAATGGTCCAAACAAATTTTTGTAGGGAGTGATCTTGCCCGTTAGACTCATTGTCATCAGGGTGCGGCCATGATAACCGCCATTGAAGGCAATGACGCCGCGTCGGCCAGTATGGGCGCGGGCGATTTTCACGCAGTTTTCCACTGCTTCAGCGCCAGTAGTGACCAGGAGTGTTTTTTTAACAGAGTCGCCAGGCGCTAACTGATTGAGTTTTTCAGCCAATACTACTGCGCTGTCATAGGGACTGACCATTAGGCAAGTGTGACTAAAACGATCAACCTGGTCTTTGACGGCAGCGACGACTTTAGGATGACTGTGGCCAGTATTACAAACCGCAATGCCGGTAGCAAAATCAATATAGCGATTACCTTCTACATCCCAAATTTCAGAGCCGCGTGCGCGTTCGACATACACTGGTGCGACGTTAGATAAGCCGCGAGCGAAGGCGGCTTCTTTACGTTGTTGCCACGCTGAATTACTTGCTTGATTAGTTTTTAATTTCGATGCACTCACTGATCGATTCCCCCTAAGCACATGTATTTAATTTCAAGGTAATCATCTAAGCCATACTTAGAGCCTTCGCGGCCCTGACCTGATTCTTTTATACCGCCAAAGGGCGCCATTTCATTTGAGACCATACCTTCATTAATGCCAACAATGCCGTATTCCAGAGCTTCGGCTACTCGCCAGATTCGACCAATATCACGTGAATAAAAATAACAGGCTAAGCCCAACTCAGTATCGTTGGCGATTGCTATGGCTTCTTGTTCACTGTCGAATTTAAAAACCGGTGCAATAGGACCAAAGATTTCTTCTTTGAAGACTTTCATATCATCAGTGACATGGCTGAGTATAGTGGGTTCTACAAAGCATGGCCCAAGGGTTGAGCGTCTGCCGCCTAGTACCACCCTGGCGCCTTTATTTTTTGCATCATCAATGAAGCTGAAGACATCATTGGCGGCCTGTTCGTTAATCAGCGGGCCAATAACAACCCCCTCATCGGTGCCGTTGCCAACGCTAAATTGAGCCACTTTAACGGTGAGCTTCTCAAGGAATTCCTCGTAAACATTGGATTGAATCAGCAGGCGGTTGGTACAGACACAGGTTTGCCCAGCGTTTCGAAATTTACTGGCGATGGCGCCATCGACGGCGGCGTCTATATCCGCATCATCGAAGACAATAAAAGGCGCATTGCCACCAAGCTCCATTGAAGTGCGCTTAACGGTTTGCGCGCATTCTGCCATAAGCTGTTTGCCGACGGGCGTCGAGCCAGTAAAGGTTAGTTTTCTTACTGTTGGATTGGCGGTTAATTCAGCGCCGATATCACTGGTTTGACCGGCGACAATATTAATTACGCCGGCTGGAATACCGGCGCGGTCGGCCAATTCGGCGAAGGCCAATGCCGATAGTGGAGTGGCATTGGCTGGCTTGCAAACCACAGTGCAACCTGCGGCTAAGGCAGGCGCTATTTTTCGTGTCAGCATGGCATTAGGGAAATTCCAGGGTGTAATGCATGCCACCACACCGATAGGCTGCTTAATGCAGATTAAGCGCTTGTCGCTGGACGGTTCGGGGATGGTGTCACCGTAAATTCGCTTTGCTTCTTCTGAAAACCATTCGATGTAATTGGCGCCATAGGCAATCTCGCCGCGTGCTTCGGCAAGCGGTTTGCCTTGCTCAGCGGTCAGGATTTGCGCTAAATCTTCTTGGTGGACCATCATTAATGTAAACCACTGGCGTAGCAGTGCGGCTCTTTCCTTTACTGGTTGGTTGCGCCAAACGATTTGTGCTTGTTTGGCGGCCTCGATAGCGCGGCGGGTTTCGTCAGTGCGGCATTTGGCGACCTCAGCAATGACGTCGCCATTAACGGGGTTGCAAACAGCAAACGTCTCACCGCTGTCAGCGCTGACCCATTGGCCATCAATATAGGCTTTGTCCCTCAATAAAGAGGTGTCATTGATATTCATATTGACGCTCATTGTATATTTTTAAGGTAAAAATCTATAATAAATACAAAAATATCTCGCGGCAATAGATTATAATTTGTATTATTGGTGAGAAATACTCACAGGAAGTTCTATTTTGCTGAATAAACGTACATTACCCTTGTCGGGTCTAAGGGCCTTTGAATGTGCCGGCCGGCACCTCCATCTGGGCCGAGCCGGTGAAGAGTTAGGTGTCACCCATGGGGCGATTAGTCATCAGGTGCGAGCACTTGAGGCGCAGCTGGGGGTGAAGCTTTTTATCCGCGCTAATAGCCGTCTGCAGTTGACGGACGCAGGGCAACGACTGCTTATTGCCGTTGGAGAGGGCTTTGAAAAAATGCTGGAAGGGGCCCAGCACCTCGACCCAGACAGCCTCGCGGGAAGTTTAATTATTGCCTGTACGCAAACTGCTGGCGCCAGCTGGATGGCTAAACATATTTGCGATTTTCAAGCACAGTATCCACAAATTGACATTCATACCGTTGAGGTAAAACCTCAGCAACGGGATATTCCGCGTGAGATTGACGTGGCGATTTGCTACGGCAAACCTCAAGTCAGTGATAGAAAGTTAGAAGAGCTCACCACGCCGGATATTTTCCCTGTGTGCAGTCCTCGCTTAGTGCATGGCAAAGGTGTGGTTTTACGGCCTGATCAGTTGACGCGATTTCCCCTCATTCACGACACACAAAATAGTTGGCGTCGTTGGTTTGATGCTATGCAGATTGCAGAGTCAGATGATACTAATGCAATATATTTTTTTAACACCACGCTTTCACTCGCTGCGGCAAGACAAGGTTACGGTATTGCATTATGTAATCTCTTTGAGGTTCAGGAAGATTTGCGTGAGGGGCGGTTAATTAAATTATTTGAGCAGACCATCCCTGAATCTCAAGGCTATTATTTGCTAACAGATCGAAAAGAAAATCAGTCGCTAAGAGCGCAAATTTTTGAGGGCTGGATAAAGGACGTTCTTACCAGTAACCCCGCAGTGACGTAATGCGAAGTTAAAGGTATTCCACCAGCATCATCTGATCGTGCATGAAGAGTAGAAGGGGGATAAATAATATGAAATATTTTTCGCCATTATTTCCCTTCATTGCCGGTTGGTTATTGTTATTGGCCAGTGAGTCATTCTCAGCATTGAGTCTAGTTAACGGATTTTTGCAATTAGTATTGTTTGCTTTCGTAGTTTGTCTGCCCATTGCATTGACGGGCCGTTTATCCTATGTCGATATTGGCTGGCCTTGGGGTTTGGTGTTAATCGGTGTGCTAACATTTTTATTTGCAGAGGGAGAGCTCATTAGAGTGGCATTGGTCAGTATGGCTTATATTTTTGCTGGCGGTCGAATGGGTATTGGCGCCTTAAAAATGTGGCAAACAGGATTTTTGAAGCGAGAATTGCCTCGTTATGAGTATCAAAAAAAGCGTTGGCTTGCGGCAGGTAAAAGTAATACAAAATTAATTATGCAGGTTGAGGGCATCTTACAGGGTTTAGCTAACGCTTCATTTTTAGCGATGCCAGCTTTTATTATTGCCTCTAACACCAGTGCGACTATTTCACCGCTAGAGATTATAGGCGCTGTTATTTGGTTGGCGGCCTTCATTATGGAGTCAGTTGCGGATAAGCAAAAGCATACTTTTTTATTAGCTATGAGGCGCTCAGGTGAGCGTCATTCTGTATGTAATATCGGTTTGTGGCGGTACAGTCGGCACCCCAATTATTTTGCCGAGTGGATGGTATGGAATGGGTTGATCATCGCATCGCTGCCTTCTTGGTTCGCCCTCTATCAGTCAGAATCAACATGTATTTGGGTCTTGCTTGGTGCTGGTTTAGTGTATTTGTCTCGTATGATGTACACCACATTGGTCTATTATACTGGCGCTGTTCCAGCCGAGTATTATTCGGCCCAAAAACGACCTGCGTATAGGGCATATCAAGCAACCACAAATCGCTTTTTTCCTGGTCCACAAAAGCCATCCCCACCGCCTTAGGTACGCTTTTTTCGTTAAGGGTTAACATGGCTTCGATTTGAACGGCTACCTTTAGTATATTTCTCCTATAATGTTCACAAGGTAAATAATGTTAACGTCAGTATGTTAATTCATAATCTAATGGCTCATTAATAAACTATTAGAGGCCAATAAATTCATCAGAACACCGAGGCGTTATGAATATTAGAAATTTAATCTACTTTGTCTTACCCTTGTGCCTATTGCTGCTGCCCTATGTTTTTTTTGCATTTTTTGATGGCGCACCGTTTTATTTTGATAAAGAAAGTGGGGCGGTAGAAAATATAACCGCGATTACGCTCGCAGTGGCATTGTTGTTGACTCTTAACACCCTTGTTCAATATCGATCAACGTCGATTTCGACCATTCAGGCCGCTGGTTCTTATCGAGGATTTATATTGGTTTGGTTATTGGTTTATGCATTAGGTTGCATTTATTTTTTAGGAGAAGAAATCAGCTGGGGCCAACATCTGTTTAATTGGTCTACGCCAGACAAATGGCTGGCGATTAACGACCAGCAAGAAACAAATATTCATAACACCTCGGCGCTCTTTGACCAAGTGCCTCGTTTTTTACTGTCGATAGGCATTGTCATAGGCGGTCTTTTTTATCCTTATTTTGTTCGCAAAAGACCATTGAATGATAGCCATCGTGCATCTATTTTTACGCTGCTTATGCCTAGTTTTCAGTGCGTCACCTCTGCCAGCACGGTCTTATTGATTTCTGTTCACGATAAAGTGTACGACTTATTAAAAATAGATATGCCGACCTTTTTGCAAATCAATGACGGCGAAGTGAAAGAGAGTTTAATTGCTTTATTTTTATTGGTCTACATGTATGACTTTTATCAACGACTAAAAGCGGGCAGTCAGGTTTAATAGTCTATATTAGGTATTATTAGTTGACCGTCGGCCGTTGCGTCGGCGTTTCACTTGAATAATTTTTCAATGTGTTCTCGGCTCTATCCACTCACATTCGTCACTTCCGTCGCCTTACTTGAGACAGTACCAGTAACGGGTCAACTGCGCTGAATGTGATCGTTGGGCCGCATGCAGTAAAAAAAGCAAAGTATTTTGGTCGTGTGAACGCAGGCAACACGGGGACTATGTAGCATTTAATAATCAAATATCTTTTTCTTCGCTGGCACTGTCTTGCCGATCTAGCATGCCGACATCTAACACCGGTGAGGCATCAATATGTTGTGCGTCCATCATTTGGGCGATGCGGCTTAATGAAGATATCATGCCGAGTTGTTCCCAGTCCTGTAGATCTCGAAACTGGCGAGCAAATTGCTCTTGAAGCGGAATCGGAGCGTCTTTTAGCTTTTCTAAGGCATTGTCACTTAAAAACACCAAAACTTTTCTCCGATCCGATGTTGACCTTTCTCGAATAACTAAACGTTTTTTTTCCAACCGGTCCAAAATGGTAGTGACAGTTGCCTGACTTAGGCTCATGTCTTTAGCCAAGCCACCGACGGTGTCTTCGCCTTTGTTTCGCAATGTTTGCAATAGCAGCATCTGTGGCGCTGTCAGTCCGGTCGTTTTAGCCAAGAATTTAGAGTGTAGGTCGGTTGCTCGGATAATGCGTCGTAAAGCCACGAGCACTTCATCAATTCTTTCCATTGTTTACCCTGCTTTGGTTGACGGTGATCGATTAATTGTATGGGAACGACGGTGCGATGCTTTGTGGTATGACAGCAACCCTTTAAGCAAGCTGAAGCTAACGAATATAAGCACCAGAGTAAAGGGAATGCCCGTTATTATGGTGCCAGCTTGCAGTGCACTGAGTGCATCCTTGCCGCCACCGTACAGAAGCACGCTGGCAATTAAGCCTTGTAAAACCACCCAGAAAATCCGTTGGGGAATTGGGGAGTCAAATTTGCCACCCGCGGTAATGCTATCGATAACCATTGAGCCTGAATCAGACGAGGTAATGAAGAATATTAATACCAGCACTATACCAACGCTGGTAGTGAGTTCCGCCATCGGTAAGTTCTCAAGCATCTGAAAGGTGGCCAAGCTAATTGAAGAAACGCCATCGGCTAGGCTACCAATGCCAGCTTGTGCTTGAGCAATGGCATTCATACCAAAAATACTCATCCAGACAATCGTCACCAGTGTCGGAACACACAATACCGCCAATAAGAATTCTCGCACGGTGCGCCCTTTAGAAATGCGTGCGATAAAGAGCCCAACAAACGGTGACCAACTAACCCACCATGCCCAGTAGAACACGGTCCAGTCTTGCATCCATTGCGCGTCGTCTCGTGCGGTCCAATCGCTTAATGAGATGAAATTACTCGCATAGTGGGTGCTCGTGTAAAAAACCCAATCAAGTGCTTGGGGAAAAGAGCTGACCACAATGATGAATAACAATAATAAGGCCGCAATGACCATGTTCAGATTGCTTAATAGTTTAACACCGCCATTAAGCCCCCGAATAACCGATAGACTAGCAATACCGGTCACAACACTGATAATCGCGAGCTTAATAGCAAAGCCGTCTTCAACACCCAGTAAAAGAGACAGTCCAGCATTGACTTGCGATGCGCCTAGCCCAAGTGAAGTGGCCAAGCCAAACATCGTGGCCAAGACGGCAAAGGTATCAATAACGTGGCCCGGCCAGCGCCAGCAGTGCTCGCCTAGCAGAGGGTAAAAGGCCGATCGTAGTGTCAGTGGTAAGCCGCAGTTATAAGCGAAAAAGGCCAGTGCCAATGCCGCCACGCCGTAAATAGCCCAAGCATGCAGGCCCCAGTGATAAACGGTTGCTGCCATTGCCAGTTCGGCAGCCTCGTTACTCCATGGCGCCACATTAAATGGCGTGCCGGCCCAGCCCGTAAAATAAGCCATAGGTTCAGCGACGCCCCAAAACATCAGTCCTATGCCCATGCCAGCGGCAAATAACATAGCCAGCCAACTTAACCGGCTAAACTCAGGCGTGGCGTTTTCACCTCCGAGTCGAATGGTACCCACAGGAAGAACGATGAGCACGACACAAAAAAGTAGCAAACCGTTAACGGTAATCATCATAAAGCCATCAAAATTAATGAGGCTCCAGGCACGCGCTATGCCGAGTAATTCGTTTGCTGTCTGGGTAAAAAGTAGCGTTGTAATAACAAAAGTGAGTATCAGGCTTGCGCTAACAAAAAAAACAGGATTATGAACATCCATTCCCCAAACACGCACATTGTCTTGCCCTGTTAAATAATCTGATTCGAACTGCTTAGTCATGGATTCCCCGTTCGGTATAACTGCAAGATTTTTTGCCATTCTAGGCCCATTCTGTGGGCGCTAGCATTATATGTTATCTAGCTGTTTTTATTGTTCGTTATTTAGTCATTATTATAGTACAAAGCATTTTATCTGATCAATGCGACCAAATGTGCACTAATTTTATAGTACTCTAAGATTTTTTAAATGGTTTACGATGCCTTAAGATGCGCATAATGGAGAAAAACAAGGCTAAAAGTGTTAGATAAACAATAATTATGTTTTCATTGCCGATAAAAGTCGATTATTATGTATAGTATACATAATATTTTAACGTTAAATAAAATTAAGTGGCTAGTGGTTAGAAAACATTGCCGCTTTACCTCCCATCAAATCAAGGACACTCCATGTTAAAACGTAAAGCTTTGTTCTGTGCCATCCTTGCCGCGTCCAGCGCGCAAGCTCAAATTGAAGAAATTATTGTTACCGCCACCAAGCAAGAAGCCAGCACTCAAGATATCCCTGTTGCGGTGAGTGCTTTAGGTGCAGAGGCGCTCGATCAATTGGGCATCAAGGACTTTACTGACTACCTCATTCAAATGCCAGGCGTCACGACTGGCGGCACAGGTCCTGGGCAAAACACGATTTACATACGCGGTCTTGCATCGACAACGCCTAATTTAACCACTTCTGGCGTCGCAGGCTTGGCGCCTAACGTGGCGTTGTACCTCGATGAGCAACCGCTCTCACAGCCAGGACGTAATCTTGATGTTTACGCGGCTGACCTTAATCGGATAGAGGTGTTAAAAGGCCCGCAAGGCACCTTATTTGGCGCTAGTTCACAAGCAGGCACGGTTCGCTTAATTACTAATAAACCTGATTCGATTGGTTTTGCGGGCAAGGTGTCGTTGGGTGCTGCACATACAGAAGGCGGTGAAAGAAGTGAAAACGTTGAAGTCATGATCAATGCGCCTATTAGTGACTCTATTACACTTCGAGCTGTTGTTTATCGAGATAGTCAGGGTGGTTATATCGACAACGTGGCTGGAACTATCTCGGCTGAAGAAAGCCCAGGTTTGAAGGCTGGTGTTGATTTTTCTGGAGTTACTTTTAATTCTGCCGATAACAGCGCGCTAGTTGAAGAAGATTTTAATGACGTAAGTTACACTGGCGAGAGACTCAGTGCATTATGGGAAATTAATGATGACTGGAATTTATTGGTTTCTGCTGCACATCAAACCATCGACTCCGATGGGGTGTTTTACCAAGACCCTGAACTAGGTGATTATAAAATTCAACGCTATGAAGATGACAAGCTTGAAGATGAATTTGTCAATACTAATTGGACGTTAGCAGGCCGTTTAGGTGCCTTAGACATGATTTATACGGGTGCTTTTACTGATCGAGAGTCAACACAACGAGTTGATTACACCGATTATTTATTTGTGGGGAAGTACCTGCCTTATTACATTTGTAC
>DDED01000164.1 GCA_002336035.1 Cellvibrionales bacterium UBA1963 | reverse complement strand
TATGCTGACAGCGGCATGCCTCAAATTGTCACCTACTCGCATAGTCCATCTCGCAGGTAATGCTGTAATTCGATCATAAAAATCATCATTTTAGCAGAAATCGCCTGTTTTTATGAATGCCTTTTAAACGGACTGAGCGAAAATGTGATTACAAAAATGGTGCCTATTCCTTTACTGCCTGAGCCTGAAAGAACGTCAATGATTCCATGGCTCGTTCGATCGGTATGCCACCGGCTAAAGGGTGCAAAACCAATGTCGATTGTGGTTCTGTCTCGCGTCGCTGGCGACACTCAGCAGGCGTAATAATTTCAAAGCGTCCGGACTGCTTGACCTCATCAATAGTCATTACCGCCTGCTCACTTGGGCGCTGAACTCCTTTCGCACCCCATCGCGAATACTCCTCCATTTCAGACAAAAAATACGGACCTAACTCCAGCCAAGCTTGCTCTGGATCAGTATCAACAAACGTCATGGTGTTAGCACTATCTGGCGAATACACAAATCCTTTCTGACCGTATTCTTTTAACGCTTGATAATACACTGCCTCAAGGTCGGGGCGCGGCGTTGCAGGGTAAAATGGCAAACCGAATCGTGCCGCTCGTCGAGCTGCATGTTCACTCATACCACCCACGAAAAAAAATGGATGCGGCTGAGAAATAGGCTGAGGGCTGACACGCACCATTTTACCTCGATACTCAAAGGGTTCGCCTGTCCATGCCTGAAGCAAAATCGAAATACAGTCTTCCATTAACTGACCCCGCTTAGACCAGTCTTTATTCATTGCATGGTATTCAATCGGACGGTAGCCCATGCCAGCAACAAAGCTAAATCGACCTTTAGAGACCACGTCCAAAACCGCAATCTCTTCAGCCAAACGAATCGGGTCATAAAGCGGAATCAGTAAAGCGGTAACGCCAATTTTAATTTTCTTTGTAACAGCAGCAATCATCGATGCCAGCAAAAGTGGTGAAGCCAACCAGCCATTATCAGCGCAGTGATGCTCTTCGAGGTTAATAAAATCCATCCCTGCCTGCTCTGCCAATACAGCCAGCTCAACAATGGCTTGATAACGTTCAGCCTCATTGGTGCGATCTAGGGGTAAACCAGTCATGTTAATGCGCATAGCAATGGTCATATTTTCACCTAAGTTAATGTGCCGCGGATGTCCCGAATAAAGACAGCGTGCACATGTTAACAACCACTAAAAAAGATTATTATGCCATTTTGCGCAGACAAAATATCATCAGCAAGGAATTCGTTAACAATGAATAATTAAACCCTGCACAGGTTAGGCTTTTTAAGCACGATGTTATTGACAGCGGCAAGTGGGGATCGGTAGCCTTATCCTTGTGACTGCTGGTCAATAAAACACTAACGATAGACCCTATTAGCAAGGATTTGATTATGTCTACCCGCAAAATGCCTATTCCTCAACACATTAGTCAGGAAGCGCAAGAATTTTTAGCGCCCGCCGTGACGACAACAGAAAATGACCCTGCCCCGCAATCAACTGAAGAATGGCTCGCTTTTGTTAAAGCCAGTAATGCTAGCTATGCCCCCTTTGTTGAGGCAATAACAGACTCCACTGAAGTCACTATCGAAAAAACAAGCATTGCCGGTGTCACGGTTAGAATCATTACACCCAAAACATTACCCGACAATAAACAAGATAAAATACTGGTTAACTTGCACGGTGGCGGTTACGTTATGCTCGGCGGTGACCAAAGTATTATGGAAGCGGTGGGTATTGCCTTAGCTGGGCAATTTAAAGTTATTTCAGTGGATTATCGGATGCCGCCATTGCACCCCTTCCCCGCTGCAGTCGATGATGGCTTAGCGGTGTATCAATCGCTTCTAAAAGAATACGGTGCAGAGAATATCGCCCTGTTTGGCGCCTCAGCAGGTGGCGGCCTCAGCGCCGCAGTGACACTGAAGGCAAGGGATCAAGGCTTACCCATGCCCGCTTGCCTTGCACTCAATACACCGTGGTCTGACCTCAATAAAATCGGTGACAGTTACTTCAGCAATCACGGCGTTGATCCTACTCTAAGCAGTTACGAAGGTTGGCTAGGTCATATGGCCGCTATTTATGCGGGCGAAGCGGGCTTTGACCACCCATTAGTATCGCCGGTCTATGCCGACTATAGCCCTGGATTTCCACCCTGCATCCTAATCAGTGGCACACGAGATTTATTACTCAGTTGCACCGTCCGCTTACATAGAGCATTACGCGAAGCGAATATTGACGCTGAGTTACATGTATTTGAGGCCATGTGGCATGGCTTCATGACCATGCCCGAAGGCCAGCAAGCTAACCTTGAAACCATTCATTTTTTTGAAAAGCACTTTAAGCTGTAAACAATCCATTCAAACCCCATAGAGGAATCAATATGTCTATCTCTGTATTAGAAAACGCGAAACCCCACCCCGCTAGAATCGCATCGATGAAATCCATTCAAGCGGTTGAAAGTAAAGACCGAGAAAGCTGGCTGTCGATGTGGCACCCCGATGGCATTATTGAAGACCCCGTTGGTATCTCTCCGCTCAACCCTGAAGGCGATGGCCATCAGGGGATAGAAAAAATCACGGCGTTTTACGACAATGTAATTGCTAACAGTAATACGCATTTTCATATTCGAGAAAGTTTCGCCTGCGGTAATGAATGTGCCAACGTTGGCACAATCACAGGTAAAACAGAAGACGGGTCAGTGACTCGCTGTGAACTCGTGATGGTCTATAAAGTTGATGATGAAGGAAAAGTCTTATCGCTAAGAGCTTTTTGGGAATTCGATGAACTGATTAATGATATTTTTTAAACCTATCGATTCACAAGATTTTTTATTTACAGCCTAAGACAGTCAACCGCGAGAAAGCAACTATGGATTCCATTGAAGTCGACACGCAAGCGCAAAACGAATTACACGATTCATTTACCTCTATGTTACAAAAGTTAGCCAAGGCGCGTGAGGCCATAGACGACCCAGCCCTAAAACCACCGCCGGCTACCGCAAGGAACTTAGCCGAGGGCTATCGCTATTTATCCGGTTATACTTTTGCAGCTTATGAAAGAGCCTTTGCTGAAGATGTTGACTTCCCTTATTTTCGACGTGCCATTCAGACTATCAACAAATCAACGTGGGATAATTCAGATAACCTTTATCTAAGTGCGGCAATCGATGGCAAAGCCAGCTATCGGATTCGCTGCCAAGCGGCCGATGTTCAGCACTGGCAAGGAAAAACACAGCAACATAAAAGCGCGCCTTGGTATGTGATCTTCACTGCCATCACCCACTACACAGGTGACAGCGGCGAACTGTCGGAGCTGACCCCCGCCACCACTAATAATGGCGGGTCATTGGATGGCTCACAGTTACACATCGATGCCAACGGCAGTTTTGAGATATTATTAGCGCCAGAAAAACCACAAGATTACCAAGGCAATTTTATTTGCACGAAGACTGTTCATGAAGGACAAGAGCAAGTCTGTAATTATATTATCTGCCGCGAATTATTTGCCAACTGGGAAACCGAAC
>DDED01000129.1:8391-12388 GCA_002336035.1 Cellvibrionales bacterium UBA1963 | reverse complement strand
CTATCCTCACCTACTCTCAGTATGCAACCACTGCTGATTTTACAGCCACAATAAGCGCAATGGGCACCAGCACCTGTCGATGATTATTTGGTAAAATGAAATTTTAACTTTAGGTGAACTGAATTTAACCCAACAGGCAGTCAGATAAAGTAATCATAAGCAATAAAGATCAACACTAAACATCAAGCCCCTCTATCACGATTAAGTGAGAAATAATTATGTATCTCCCAGTCCACCAAGAAAATACAAAAAAACATTATTTAGTCTCTATGCTTAGGCGGCTATTCGGTAGCTTATTAATCTCCATTAGCCTCACAAACGCCCAGGTCTCAGCCGCTATCCCAACGCCTAAGCCATCAGCTAATGTAGATCTAGAACGCCATCAAATGCGATTGATGAAACCCGAGATTGTTCAATTAACGAAACACGTCTATGCCGGCATGAACTATGACTTAGCCAATATCGGAGCTGTCGTTACAGAGCAAGGCATTTTGATCTTCGACGCTTTTGGGGAAGTCGATAGAGCAAAAGATTTCTTACGTGATTTACGAAAAATCAGTCAAGCACCGATTATTGGTGTCGTTTACTCTCATGCACACGGCGATCATGTTGGAGGAGTAAGAGCTTTTATACCCGCCGGCAAAGAAAGTGACATCCCTATTTATGCACATAAAAACCACCATCGATATATGCGAGAAATGACAATACCTCGCGGCGTCATTCGTGGCTACATGCAAATGGGCTACTTACTGCCGAAGAATATCGAAGGCAGTATCGGTGCAGGTGCAGGCAAACATGTGGGATCAGGCGCTTTTTCGTTTTTAGCCCCAACGGTATTAATCGATGATACGTTGACAATAAATGTAGGTGGTATTGAAGTTGAATTGTTTTATGCACCAGGCGATTTAGATGATGGACTCTCCGCATGGGTTCCTTCCGAAGGTGTATTAATGGCAGGCGATAGTGCCTATCCAATGATGCCTATTATTGCAACGCCCCGCTTCGAACATGGCAGACGCCCTTGGGAAGCAATTGATACCGTCGATCACTACCGGCAATTACCGGTCAAACATTTACTCGGTGGTCATATCGGCAATATCTCGGGACAAAAAGAAGTCTATGAGTTTTTGACTAAGTTTCGCGATGCGATACAGTTCTTGCATGACCAAACCATACGGGCAGCAAATCGAGGTCTAGACCACGATGAAGCTGCAAAATGGGTGATCGAAACACTGCCCGAAGACATTAAAAATGACCCAAACTTCACCGCTCATTATCAAAATTTAACTTGGATAATAAAGGGTCTCTATACCAAAGCAGTAGGCTGGTGGAATGGTGATGTCGTGCAGCTAGTCTCATTGTCTTGGCTGGAAAAAGCCGAACGAACTATTCAATTGGCCGGTGGGCGTGAAAAAATTCATGTCGCCGTCGACAAGGCTTTCAATCAAGGCGAATCTGCCTGGGCGATGGAGTTGGCTAATATGCTTTATCAAACAGATGAAAACGATGAATTGGCTCGTGAATCTCTAGTCAACTTAATGCGAACTATGGCTTATGAATCTTACACATCTAATCAGCGGCATTATTTGCTCAGTCAAGCACTAATTCTTGAAGGACATATAGATGCCACACAATTGCCGCTCAACAAAACCAATCCTGATTTTTTAAGAGCCGTGAGTGCCAATACCTTATTTCGTTCGCTAGGACCAAAAATTGCTATCGAAAATGCCACCACTACCAACTTGAGTATTCAGGTTTACCTAAGTGATAAAAAACAACATCATTCACTGTTTATTAGACGAGGTATCGTTGAACATCGAGAAGAGAAAACGGATAAAGCGGATCTAATATTCACCGTAGACAGTGAAACATGGCTATTGCTGGTAGGCCAGCATTTGAAATGGGATGCCGCTAAAAAAGAAAATCTACTAGTAGTTAAAGGCAGTGATGCTAAGTTTAAACAATTTTCTAAGTTATTTAATTAATACTATATGAGCGGTTTCCGCCCTTTGATAGCGCCACTGACAAAGCCTTTTCGGCTCGCCTTATGGCGCTGTTTACATCATCGCCAGCTTGGAGATCAGTAGCGCCTAGACTTAGGGTGACAGCTGCTTGATCAGCAAAATCAAAGTTACAATGACTTAGGCATTCAGAAAATTTATCAAGCACAATGTTGACTTGTGAACCGCTCAGCTCAGGCAATAATAAATAAAAATCACAGCTCATCGCTCGCGCTATAAAATCTGTTTTACGAATATTAATTTGCAACTGCGCGGCAATAACGGCAATAACTCGATCCCCAACATGATAACCAAACTCCTGATTCAAACGCTTTAACTTATCAATATTAACAGCCACGATTGTCAATGGTCGTTGATACCTTTGCCAGCGCTCATACTCTTGCCGAATGCGAAGGCTAAAAGCATCACTACTTGGAAGGCCTGTCAGTTTGTCACGTAATAACTTATCTCGTCTTTGCTGAAGATTAGCCACCGCTAAATCTAAGCGCGATGAAATTTCTCCGAGTAAATTCTTGGCGGCAACGAGACGCTTTTTGGCTAGATTCTTTTGATCGACTTGATCTAAACGAACATCTTCAAACAAGAAATTTATATGGCGTAACTCGGTTTCGACATTGTCAGAGTTTAAATGAACATCAAGACTATCAAGTCGAGGATAGAGTTGTTGAAAAAAATTATCAAATTGTTGATCTGCCAACTTTTGATTCTGCTCGGAAAAGGTTGTGTTGGCAGTCAATGCCGCAACATCATCATCTAGCGATCTTAAAAATGCATCAAACTCTTGGTGGTCACGGTTTAAGGTTGCACTTAAAATAACAGCGAAACGATCGAGCGTGCTAGCGATGCCTTGACTGCCTGAACCCTTCTGCAAGTCATAGTACAAAGGTGCCGTGAATTGTTCAGCTTCAGCAGGTATGTCCATTTCAGCTAACATTGCCAATAAAATTGAGACGGCCTCAGCAGGCATATCGTTCACTTGGACGTCTTGCTTGTGCTGTTCAAGAGGAATATCCTCTTTGGCGCTATGTTCACTGACAGACACCGTCTTAATTTCTGGCTTACGTTTCACTGACTCAACAAACGTATCGCTCAATAAGTAATTCTTTAGTACGGAGGCATGGATCGAATTGAGCTTTTCTAACCATAAATAGATATCAATGGACTCATGTGAATTTTTTGACGCTCTTATTAATTGCTTGCTAAATTTATTAATCTGCCGATTATCAGCGGCGCTTATATTCAGCGTTTGAAAATGTTGCAAAATCGCTGCAATCGCTTCTGCTAAATTGATATTTCTTTCTAATTTATGACGATCAAAATAATGAATTGAATCATCTAATTTTTTTATTTGTGTATCTAATTCTTCATTACTTGAATCACTAAGTGCTTGCCGAAAAGCATCGATACTCGCGTCTAAGCCTATATCTTGACCTTTAGCCGCAATCGTTATCTTTTTTAAGCCACGTTGCAATAAATCTTCTCGTTGTTGAAATTGCCGTTGAAGCAGGTCATGCTCTTGAACTAGCTCAAGGTATTTTTGACGCCAAGGACTTCTGTCTTTTGAGCTTATCACGCTAACTACCTTGACGCTTAGGCGGTGCGGCACCTATATGTTTTTGATTACGCTCTGTGGCTAAATCAATTTGTTTTTGACGTTCAGAAAAGCGCTGCTTTTTATCGTCAGTGAGTTGATCAAAACATAACGGGCAACAAACACCACGTTGATAATAAGTACTTTGCTTTTGTGCCTCAGTAATAGGATGACGACAACCGTGGCATTGATCATAAGAACCGACATTTAAATTATGGTCGACCGCCACCCGATTATCAAACACAAAGCACTCGCCTTGCCATAGGCTCTGCTCTTTAGGTACTTCTTCAAGATATTTTAAAACACCACCTTTAAGGTGATAAACCTCATCAAACCCCTGCTCAAGCAAATAAGCAGTAGATTTTTCACAACGAATACCACCAGT
>DDED01000129.1:7686-8075 GCA_002336035.1 Cellvibrionales bacterium UBA1963 | reverse complement strand
TCACAACGAATACCACCAGTACAGAACATTGCAACTTTTTTGTGCTTAGCAGGATCAAGCTGTTGATCGACAAACTGCGGAATTTCTCTAAAAGTCGTAGTTTGTGGGTTAATTGCGTCCTTAAAACTGCCAATATCGCACTCATATTTATTTCGAGTATCAATTACAGTAACCTCTGGATCAGTAATTAACGCATTCCAATTTTTTGGCTCAACATAATGACCAACCAATGAATTAGGATCTATCCCGTCTCGACCCATGGTTACAATTTCTTTTTTTAACTTTACTTTCATTCGATAAAAAGGTAATTCAACATCTAATGATTCCTTATGGTCGATATCATTAAAACGCTTATCGCGTTTTAAATACGCTAACACTTCATCTATAGC
>DDED01000129.1:7121-7352 GCA_002336035.1 Cellvibrionales bacterium UBA1963 | reverse complement strand
GATCGAGTTCCTGCAACTGTGCCGTTAATACCTTCAGTTGCCAGTAACAACGTTCCTTTTACGCCTGCATTGATACACGCGTCTAGCAAAGGCTCTCGCAATTCATGATAGTCAGGTAAAGCGACAAATTTATACAAAGCGGCAACAATAACAGGAGGATTAGGCACGGGCAAAGGCACTCATTTGTGTTTATCATGCTGGCTTGCGCCGAGACAATGAGGCGAGTTGGGG